>CALXJE010000049.1 GCA_944388545.1 uncultured Clostridia bacterium | reverse complement strand
TATATATTCTTTTTTGTTTATTTTTTTCTTTTTTATTTTCTCTTATTTTATTTTGTTATACATTATATCAAACATATATTTTGCACCTTTTCCTATGATATATATACATTTAAACATATATATCTTTAGTTTATCTAGACTATATCATTTTTTTCAAGGTGCTTTGTATATGTTTAATATACGTCTATATTATTTCACATATATTTAAATTTTACAAGTGTTTATTTATTGTTTTTTAGAATTTTTTTATTAACTGTTTTTATTTAAATAAAAAGCTACTACCTAGTTATTAGATAGTAGTTTCTTTGATTTTTAAGAACAATATTTTCTTTTAAATCTTTTTACTTCCTTTTTACCTGCTCTCATAACATTATATATATTATCGCAATTTGTAGCACCTATTACCATTCCAGCTACAGTACCTAATGTTATTCCTAATACCATACCCTTTACAAATTTCATAAAATTTCTCCTTTCTAATTTTCATTATTATTTTTTGCTTTTTTTATATCAATTAAACTTGAAATTATTTCATATAATCCTATAATTGTTATAAATATTAAAAAATATTTTCTAAGATTGTCTTCTTTTATTTTTGATGCTATATATACTCCTACCATACTCCCTATTACAAGACCTGGTAAAATTTTTTTAATTAATTTTTTATCAATTATTTTATTTTTAAAATTTGATATAGTAGCTGTAAATCCTGATGCTATAAACATAATTAGATTTAAACCTTGAAGTGTCTTTTGAGGAATATCTAAAAGAAGTAATCCTAATATAATAAATAGACTTCCTCCTCCCATTCCCATTCCAGCTAAAAGACATGATATTGAAGATATTAAAATAAATTTCCAATACATTTTATTACCTACTTAATAAACATTTTATATATTCCAAGCCCAAATATTATGAGTCCAGAAATAAGATTTAAATAATTAGATTTTATTTTTTTCATAATTTTAGAACCTATAATTCCAAAAATAAATCCACATAATATAACTATAACTATTTGATAAATTTTAAATTTTGCAAATTTAATATAGCCTATTAAACTTATTATTGTTATTAAAGATATACAAAATATACTTGTAGCTCTTGCAATATGAGATTCTTTTTTTAATATGAATACCAAATAAAATATCATAATTTGTCCTGCAGCAGCTGCAAAAAGCCCATTTATAACGCCACATAAAATACTAACCAAATAAATCATAATAGTATTATTATGTAAAAAAAAATGAAAATCATAACAAAATAATTTTCATTTTTTATTTATTTTAAGTTTTTATTAAACAATACTATCATCATTGTCAAGTAATGCTTTTACCTCATTTATTCTATTTATAGATTTATCAAGTTCAACTGCTGGTTTTCCAAAAACATATCCTTGTAAATATTTTATGCCCATATCCTTAATAATTCTAAGTTGCTCTATATTTTCAACTCCCATTACAATAAGTTCGATATCTCTTGATAGGCAGTATGTAGATAATTCTAATAAATACTTTTTATTTTCTTCACTTTCCTCAAAATTATTTAATAATATAAGATCATATTTAACATAATCTACTTGAAGAGAGTCTAAATCATTTAAAGTAAATTTATTTGTTCCGAAATAATTAAGCAATACTTTTCCTCTATTATCTCTAATTTCTTTTACACATTTTTGTAATTCAACAAGTGGAATATTATCATAATTACTAAGTTCAACTATTACATCATTTTTTTCCATGAATTCATAAAGTCTAGGTTTATTTGGGTATTTTATATAACTTTGTATATCTATAGCTGCAAATATTTTACTTATATCACCTATTTTAATTTGATGGAATCTATCTATTGAATTTACAAATAATAACTGCTGAACTTTATCATATTTACTAAATTCTTTTGATTTTTGTATAAAATCTAATATCCTAATATTTTTAGTATAATTTATTCTATTAAAACTTTCATAACCATATATATTACCAGTATTTACATCTACTATTGGTTGATATACAGGATATATAAGTTTTCTTTCTAATAATTGATTATATATTTCTTTAAAGTCTTCTTCCTTTAGCTCATCTATTTTTTCTATTATGTCAATATCATTTATTAATAAACTCTTATTTATTATACTATCCTCTTGGTTTTTTTCTTCTATAGCGTCATCTGGTTGTTTTATATCTTTATCCTCTTCTAAATCAAGCGTTACTTTTGTATCATCATATGTTGCCATTTCTTCAATTATACTAGGATTTTCACCAGCTACAAAATCATCTACTGTCATATTAATATTACTAAAATATTGATTTGCAAAGTTATAGTATTTTTTAATAATTGTCATAAACTTATTATATACTTCTATTGTTTTGGCTTTACTATCTGCTATTTTAACATCAATAAGCAAGTAAAATAAATCTTTTCTATTACCCAGCTCTCTTGCTAAAAAGCTCAAATTATCAAAGGTTAACTCTCCCTCATTTAAATATCTATCATGATATTTAATAAGAGTAAGTATAATATTTTTTTCTTCTTCACTAAAGAAAAATCTATCTAGTATTCCTGCTGCTATTTCAACTGATTTATCATCATGCCCTGCAAAAGAGTCGTTACCATTTTGTCCTATAATTTTTACATAGGGTTTCCCAATATCGTGTAATAGCATAGTCCATTTAAGAATTTTCATTTCAAAACTATTTCTTTGTATATTTTCTTTTCCAACAATTTCAACAGTATATAATATATGCTTAAAAACCCCATATCTATGGTAGCTACTATTTTGCTGGCAATTAATAACATTTTCTCCATTAATATTTTTTTCATAAAATTCAGGAAATTGTTCCATAAATATAGTGTAATGACTAAGTTTAGTAAATATATCTACTACATTATCATCCATTAACAATTCTGTATATTTTTTTGTTAACATTTCACTATCTTCTTTATATAAATTTAAATAAGATATAATACTATCTATTTCCTTGTTTTTTTTCTTATCTTCTTTGATGTCAATATCTACAAGATTTTCTCCTAAATCTCCTGATAATTCTCTTTCGCCGAACATAATTTCCTCCTTAGATTAATCCCAATTATATACTATCATATTAGAAAAAAATATACAATGTATTTATCTTGTTTTATTTATATTTTAACATTTTTATACAATTAATTAATATTTCTTAATATTTTTAATTTTTTGTTTGACTTTATAGTGTTTTTGTTGTAAAATATATAGGCAATGTTAATGTAAACTAGAGCGCCCCGGATTCTAGTACATTAGTAATTTGATAATATTTAGGAGGAAATCTTCAATGAATAATAAGACTCATAGTGTTAAATTAAATGAAATTGAAAAAAAATGGTATATTATAGATGCTGAAAATAGACCACTAGGTAGAGTTGCTACAGAGGTTGCTAGACTTCTAAGAGGAAAGCACAAACCTACTTTTTCAACTCATATAGATTGTGGTGATTATGTAATTGTTATAAATACTGACAAAATGATTTTAACAGGTAATAAACTAAATCAAAAAATATACAGACGTCATTCTGGATATGTTGGTGGTATGAAAGAAACATCAGCAAAAACAATGATGGCTAATAAATCTGATAGAGTTCTTCTTTTAGCTGTTAAAGGAATGTTACCAAAAAATAGTTTAGGAAGAAAAATGCTTACAAAAGTAAGAGCTTATAAAGGTAGTGAGCATGAAAATCAAGCTCAACAACCAGAAATATGGAATTTTTAGTGGGAGGTAATTAACAATGCCAAGAAAAGCAGATGCAGAGAAAAAATTTATATATGCTACAGGTAAAAGAAAAACATCTATAGCAAGAGTTAGAATAACACCTGGTACTGGTAAAATAACTATTAATAAAAAAGATCTTAATGATTTTTATTCTTTAGAAACTTTAAAAGCAGTTGTTATGAAACCAATAAATGTTGCAAACTTAGCTGAAAAATATGATGTTATAGCAACAGTTAAAGGAGGAGGATTCTCATCTCAAGCTGGTGCAGTTGCTCACGGTATAGCAAAAGCTCTTGCTACTACAAGTGAAGAAGCTAAATCAGTTATCAAGAGAAATGGTCTTTTAACTAGAGATGCTAGAGTAAAAGAAAGAAGAAAATATGGTCTAAAAAAAGCAAGAAAAGCTCCTCAATTCTCAAAGAGATAATAAGCTTTTCATACAAAAATTATCAAACCTCAGAAGAATTAATACTTCTGAGGTTTATTGTTATATTCCTTATTTTTATATAGTTTATACTATTCCATAAACTCAGTTGTATCTAATTTATCCATTCCTTCTACTCCCTCTAAATTATAGTATGACTCTGGTATATCCCCTACTATAACCGTTTCTGCAACTGTCATATTTGTCTCAAATGGTATAACATCACTTATAAATGGCGCTACCATTCTAACGCTTGTTTTAATTTGTAAATATATTCTATGTCTTGTTTGATTAATACCCTCCGATTTGAATTCTGTCTTAAAATCAACAGATACATTTCCGGTAGGTATTGCTTTAACTGTTATTTTAGGGCCATATCCTGAAAAAACAGATAACCCCAAAAATCTTCCTATTGGTATTTTTATCTCTGCATCTGCCATATTTATTAATTTTTTTTGTATATCCGTTGTAATTTCTGTAGAAAGTTGATTCATTTCAATTACGTCTGCATTTAATCCTGTTATCAATCCTTGTTCATTAGTTGTTACGTGTACTAAATTATCATAATTTATTTTTTCAATTCTTTCCATAACAGCTTCATTTGTAGCCTTTAATGCTATAGCTCTTGCCCTAGTATCACTGAGTGTCTTTATAGTAGGACTAACTTGATTTACAAAGTAAAAATATATAAACATGAATATACCTACAAATGTAAGAATAAAGGCAAATGCTTTCTTCATTTGCACTTGCCCAAATAATCTATAATAATACTTCGCTCTCATAAAACTACCTTATTACTAATAATTTCTGACCTATATCAATTTTATTCTCATCTGTTATATCGTTAGTATTTGCAATCTTTGCAACACTTGTTTTATATTTTTTAGCTATATCCCAAAGAGTATCTCCTTTTTTTACAATATATATATTCATGCTATCAAATAATGATGGATCAATCTTTTCTTCTTTTATATTGTTTATTTGATTTATAGTTTCCACATTATCAATATATATCATGACTGCAAGCTCAATATTAGCATCAACATTATTACCATCAATTCTAACAGTTCCTCTCATAACTTCCATATTAACATTAATGTATTTTTCATCAACATCTTTAGATAGAGGAATGGTTGTATCAAGTAACATATCATAAGTCTTACTTTCAATCTTTTTATCTTCGGTTAGTTCGTACATTACATTTATTTTTATATTTCCATTAATATATACATTTCCGCCTGATATTTTTATTGCCAAATTTGATATATCTACTGTATAATCAAGTAATCTTGCCATATCTGGAACTACACCTATATTATCTTTTAATGTTATTGATTTTTCTATTTCCTCTTTATTTTTTATTACACTAACACCGTTTTTCTCATATTCTAGCTCCTCATCCAAACTGTAGAAATCTTCTATATATTCTATATCTTTTTCTTCGTACATCATAGCATCTAAAGCCACTTCTGCTGATATATTAATCATTCTTCCTGTATCATTTGACATATCTATAGATACATCAAAATTTCTAAGAAAATATTCAATGTCGAATTTTGAACTATCCGAAATATTTGAAAATTCAATCATACCTGTAAATGGTATATTGGTTTCATAGCTAAATACATCTCTGTTGTTATTAATTGAAGTATATACTATATTCGTTTTTATTTCACCTTTTACAAGTATTTTATTATAGCTTACTTTATATTCTGTATTTACAATTTCCTTTGAAACTCTTAGAATTTCATTTATTCCAGGGAGCCCTTCTGGCAACATAATATCTTCTCTTACATCTAGCACTTCTGTTTTCTGTTCAAGTATATTAAAGAAACTATCCTTGGACATTTTACATTCTAAAGTGTCACAATCATTTATTTTACTAAGTACTTCAACTTCTCCAATTTCAGCTAATTTATATCTAAATATAACTTCTGTTTTTATTGAAATTTTTCTTTCATTAGGTAATGAATAAATAATATTTCTTATTGTAGGTATAATTCTGCCTCTCATATCTTTATTAATCTCTTTATCTTCTAAAACTTTTACAAATGGATATGACATATTTATTCCTTTAATCTCTCCATCAGGAGATATATAAATTATATAATATGCTATTTGTCCTGTAACTTTTATATTTCCATCCATTATTTCTTTAGAAGTAATATATACGTTACTATCCACTCTAATTATTTTAACAACATCAGGCTTAGTATCCGGAACTAATAAATCTTGTTCAATCCAAGTAGTATTTGCTCCCTTTATTATGTTTTTATTTACAATTAATTTTTGTTTATCTATATTTATTGGCATAAATTCCCTCCTTATATCTTTAATACATATATATTATCTTATGTAAAATTTATACCATAAAATAAATAAGTTATATTAAAAGTATAAAAAAACGAACATTATCATAATTGGTAATGTTCTCAAATAATCTTAAAATTAAAATTTTTACTATAATCTTGTATATTTCTTCGGAAGATCTACTTCATAGTCTACCACTGGTTCTCCAGTATCTAACATAGTTATTTCCAAATTATTAGTAAGAATATCTGCGTAAGTATATGATAATTTATGGTCTGTATCCTGTTCTTTTATAACAAAAAGATTAGGAAATACTCCGTCGATAGTGCCTATTTTCTCAATTTGTTTATTTCTACCCAAATTAGCTTTAACATATATCTCTTGACCTATACGACATTCCATATGTTTTTTGACCTCAAGCAATGAATTTTTAGAAATCATATCATCACCTCTTAATTTATGTCTGCATGAATTATAGCACAAAAGTAAAATATTGTCAAAAAAAGAGGCTTACAAAAAGCCTCTTTATTTCATTATTATGTAAATTAAGCTGTTAAATATATTCAATTTTATCTTTCTAGTTACAATTAATTAACATTTTAGTTACAAATATAATTTTATTTTTTTGAATTTAGAACTTCAATTGCTTTTTTTAATTGTTCGTCTTTTTTAAAGTCTACTGTAAGGCCTCTATTCTCGTCTGATATATCAACTTCTATATCAGGTGTAATACCGTTTCCATGAATTTCCACTCCAGAAGCTGTGTAATATTTTGCAGTAGTAACACTTACAGCTCCACCATCATTTAGTGGAATTATTGACTGAACAATTCCTTTACCGAATGTTTTCTTTCCAACTATAGTTCCTTGTTTCAAGTCTTTTATTGCTCCTGCTAGTATTTCAGCAGCACTTGCACTATTTTCATTAACCAATATCACTATTGGAACGCTAGCTTTTTCCTCATCTGACATATACACTTTTTTACTTCCGTCTCTATATACTGTTTCAACAATTTTTCCTTCTCCGCAAAGTAAATCTGCTATTTTTACAGTCTCTGAAACAATTCCCCCTGGATTATTTCTAACATCAATGACTAATCCTTCTACTTTTTTATCTTTTATCAAGCTATCATATTCATCTTTAAATTGATTATATATATTATTTTCAAATTCTAATATTCTAATATATCCATATTTATTATCTATGACACTAGACTCTACATTGTTTGATGTTATTTTTCTTCTTTCAACTGATTTTTCTATTTTTTCCTCTCCTCTTTGAATAACTAGTTTTGCAGTAGTCCCTTCCTTGCCCTTTAAATTATTAACAGACTCAGAATAATTATCACTCGTAACTTCTACTCCATCTATACTTATTACTATATCTCCAGATATAATACCAGCTTCCTTTGCAGGGGAATTTGGCATTACGCTTATTATAATCATTTTACCTGTTTTTACGTTTCTAGCTATATGAACGCCTATTCCAACGTATTCTTCATTACCCTCTTTTAACATCTCTGCATATTCTTCTGCAGATATATATCTTGTATAATCGTCTTCTACCGCATCAAATATACCTTCTATAGCTCCATCAACTAATTTATTTATATCTATATCTTCCATATATTTATTTTGAATAATAGATAGTACTTCTTCTATTTTATTACTTCCCTTTATTGCATCTACTTTAGGACTACTATTATATACGTCCACGTCTTGATCTGAAATTACTATAAAAGAATAGATTGCAATTCCAGATATTATAATTATAAGAGAAGCTGTTATAACCTCTGATACTATTTTTTTATAATCTAAATTTAACTTCATTTTCCTTCCTCCACTATTATTATATCTTACTATATATGGGAGTTAATGTCAATTAAATACCCTAATTAATAAATTATTATTCTTACTTTTCACAATATATTCTATAATATAAATTATGTTTATTTATACTGTATAAATACTCTAAAAGTCTTGACTTGTCTATATTATTATAGTATAATTTATTAGTAATTTTGAAATACTTTAATAAATTGATATTAAACATAAGTATTTCCCACTGAAAGGAGGGAATATATATGCCAGGAATAAAGATAAAAGATAATGAAAGTTTAGATAATGCATTGCAACGATTTAAAAAGCAATGTGCTAAGTACGGTGTGCTTGCAGAAATAAAAAAAAGAGAACACTATGAAAAACCAAGTGTAAAGAGAAAAAAGAAAGCTGAAGCCGCTAGAAAAAGAAAACATTAATTATTATAAAAACATGTATCTAAGAATATTTAGAATACATGTTTTTTATTCAAATATTTTATTTAATTCTTCCTTATTTATATCTCTATAACTACCTATCTTTAAATTTCCTAGTGATAAATTACCAATTTTCGTTCTCTTTAAATTAACCACCTTATTATTAACAGCTTCTAACATTTTTCTTACTTGCCTATTTTTTCCCTCACTTATAACTATATTAATTTTATTTTTACCAAGTCTCTTAATTATTGAGGGTTTAGTAATATATCCACCTATATCCACACCTTTTTCTAAATTTTCAATATCTTTGTCTGATATATTATTATTTGTTTCTACTTCATATGTTTTTCTTATATGATTTTTAGGATGAGTTATTTTATTAGCAAAATCTCCATCGTTTGTTAAAATTAAAAGGCCTGATGTATCCATATCTAATCGTCCTACTGGATATAATCTTAAATTATTTTCTATTAAATCCATCACACACGGTCTATTGAACTGTTCTTTTACAGTTGTTATATAACCTTTGGGTTTATTAAGCATAATATATCTTTTATTTTTATTAATACTTATTTTTTTATTATCTATTTCTACAACATCTTTTTCTATATCTACAAATACACCTTTTTCATTTACTATTTTGCCGTTTATTTTTACTCTTTTTTCATCAATTAAATTATCTGCATTTCTTCTAGAACATATTCCAGTCTCCGATATAAATTTATTAATTCTCATATTTCACCACCTAGTCTACTTAAGCATATACTATATTATCATAAGCTTATGTTCATATAGATTTGTTTGGCATATATATGCCAAACATTTATTTTTCTCTTTCTTTTAATAATTTTATTATATCTTCAAATTCTTTTGGAAGATTTATTTCCCACTTCATATATTGATTAGTTGTAGGATGATTAAATCCTAACACCTTTGCATGAAGCATTTGGCCAACAATTCCAAATTCATTTTTACCGTTGCCATATACATTATCTCCTACTATAGGATACCCTATATATGACATATGAACTCTTATTTGATGTGTTCTGCCGAGTTTCTAATTTTGCACTCACTAATGTATAACCTGATTTTTTAAATCGCTCAAGCACTTTTATATGAGTTATAGCTTCTCTTGCATTTTTATTTGTTACTGCCATCTTTTTTCTATCTTTTTCTGATCTTCCAATAGGTAAATTTATTGTTATATTTTCTTTATTAATAACACCTTTTACTAGACAAATATATTCTCTATCAATATCATGTACTTTAAATTTATCAGAAAGTACTTTATGTGCTCTATCATTTTTTGCTACAACTAGTAGTCCACTTGTATCTTTATCAATTCTATGAACTATACCTGGCCTTATCACCCCGTTTATATTAGATAGCTTGTCCTTATGTGAATACATAAGAGAGTTTACCATAGTTCCACTGTAATTACCATTTCCAGGATGAACTACCATTCCTTTTGGTTTATTTACTATAGCTATATCATGATCTTCATATACTATATCAAGCGGTATATTCTCTGGTAATATGTCTGCTTCTTTTACATCAAAATCCTCTATCTCTATAACGTCACCATTTTTTACTTTATATGAACATTTAATATTATTAATATTATTTACTTTAATTTTTCCGTCAGTTATAAGTTTTTGAATAGAAGATCTTGTAAGTTCACTATTTTTATTACTCAAATATTGATCTATTCTTAAAAAGTTTTCATCATCTACAACTATTTTTTTCATATTTATCCCCTAAATATATAATAGCATTTATCCTGCTAATTTTCAAGAAAAAATGGAACTTTTAAAAGATCCATTTCTAAATATTATCAATGATTATATCTTCTAATGTAACAGGAGTTACTTGTAGCCTTTTTAATGTTTTAATTACTCTAATCATTTTAGATTTATTCCCAAATATATCAAAAATGCATTTAGTATCTACTAAATTATTATTGAAATCATAACTATTTACTTTTATTCCATACCTTAACTTATTCCCTATCGATTCTATATTACAAATCGATTTAATAAGATAATATTCATACTTGCAATTTAATATTGTCGACTCACCTATCATTTCTTCACTCATTATTTATTTCTCCTTTAACTATATTATTTGTTTTTTTTACATTTAACTTTTTAGTTAATGTTATTTTAGTTCCTTTACCTAATTCAGAGTCGATTATTATCTCATCCATAAATGTTTCCATTATTGTAAATCCCATACCAGCGTGTTCTAATTCTGGTTTAGTTGTATAACCTGGTGTTGTCACAAGCTCTACATCTTCTATTCCTTTGCCATAATCTTGTACAACTATTGATATATAATGCATATTATCAATTTCAAACAATTTTGCTGTTATACTTACTGTATTTTCTTTTTCTGTATATGCGTGTTCTATGCTATTTGTTACAGCTTCAGATACCGCTGTTTTTATTTCCATTATTTCATCTAAAGATAATCCCTCATTTGATATAAAGGATGTTAATGCAACTCTCACAACCGACACATTAGAAAGCAAATTATCTACTTCAATTTTTATTTTATTATTCATAATTATCTCCTATATTATTTTTACATCTTTTGCAAGTTCTGTCATTCCAAGAATTTTTTTTATATAGTCTCCTGGGTTTAAAATTGTCATTTTAGAATTCATCATTTTTATTAGGTTATATCGTCCCATTATAAGTCCAAGTCCAGAACTATCCATAAAATTTACTTTTTCTAAATCAAGCACACATTCTTTTGGGCTATACTTTATTATATATCCGTCCATTATATTTCTAAGTGTCTTACACGTACTCATATCTATTTCCTCAGACAATTCTATCTTTAAACTTTCCGTATCTTTATCATACTCACATTTCAAATTAATCACCTCTTGCACTATTATATCTAAATAATGATCAATTATTTGTCGAAAGTTGAAAAAGCAAAAAGAAAATCTTGTCTAAACTTGTTAGATAAGATTTTCTTAAAAGCTATGCATTTACTTTAACGTTTATAACGCTGGAACCATATCCGATGGAATATGACCCTGTGTATCCGTCTCTAAAGTACAAACGTATTTTGTTAGTGCCTGTCTTTTCTGCTGTCACATTTGCTGGTAAATTAAGTCTACTTAAAGATATACTGTTTGTTCCAGAAATAGTATACACATATGAGTTTCCTTGAGTGACACTTGTAGGTCCTGATATTCTTACACTGCCATAACTGTTGTAATTATTACCTGTAGGATCTCCTGTGTAACCATACCCTCCAGTAGGGTCTCCTGTATAGCCATAGCCACCTCCACCTGTAGGATCTCCTGTATAGTTGAATTTTTGAGTTGGTGCTGGAGTAGGATCAGGTTCTTTTTCACTATTAGTAGGCTCTTGTGTAGAAGGTTCTTTTTCTATATATTCAACAACTGGCACCTCAACATATTCTGTAACAACCTTTTCTACCTCAACAGGTACCTCTACTTTTTTCTCTACTTCCTTTGTCACAACTTTGGTTTCGCCCGGAACTTCTACACGTCTTTCTACTATTTTTACAGGTTGAGAAACTTCTTTTACAGTATCCTCTTCTTGCACATCATCTGTATGTTCGTCTACTATTTCTGGCTTTTCAGTAGGTTCTGGTGTAACAGTTGGAACTGGTGTTTCATCAGGATCAATTCTAGGCTCGTAACTTGTATATTTCGCAATCCTGTCTTGATTTCTTTTAACTGTTAATGCTGACATACTTGTTATGAGCATATTAATAGAAAAAACTGCAAGAATTATGACAATCCACCACCGTGCACTTTTGCTTCTTCTTAAAAGCATTATAGATAGTGCTGCAAGACCTCCAAATAGAAGTGTAGTAAAAATCGCAACCCATCCTAAAAACCAACAAATTACCATTGCTATTGTAAAGCATGCTAGCGATAAGACTAATAAAGCTCTTTTCATTATAAAGTCCTCCTTAATTTTTTTATTAATCTATAATATATCAAATGTACAAAAGTACATGTTAAAAAGATTTATAATTATATATATCTAACATAAAACATATATTTTAATTATACCATGATTTACATAAAAAAGCAACACTAGTATTTAGTGTTGCTTTTATCATTATTTTACTTCTATAATTTGTTGCCATAATGTATCCGTATAAGTATATGTATATGTATTTGATGCTCCTACTATATTGTAAAAATATGAACTATCTTCTTTAATATCTGCAAATTTTACAAAATCTACTTGTATATTTTCTATATACGGACCTCTAAAAGTCAATGAATTAATTACTTCTACGGCCTCTTTTCTTAAAGTATATTTATCTGGGTTTGTATTCTCTTTTTGAATTATATTTTGTCTAATAAGTTCCATTATATAATTTTTATTATCAGTAATTGTTTTATCTTCATCATCTATAATGTCTGTATATATATATGTAGCTTCTTTAGTCTCTAATTTTCCTTCTGATATATACGATGCTGCTTTTGCAACAATCCTAAAGAATTCGTCCCTTACTATAGGGTTATTAGGTTTAAATTCTGAATCTGAGAAAGCTTCTATTATTCCAGTATCATATAACGCTGATACAGCTTCTCTTGCATACGTTGGTATTTCTTCTGCATCTTTATATTTTTTGTAATCGGTATTTCCTTTCTTTATTTCTACTATTCCGCTATCCACTAATAATTTAGCCAATTCTGCTCTTGTTATCTTATCATCTGGCCTAATAGAATTAGTATTATCTATTGAAGATAAGTACTTATTTATAGTCGCTTTCTTATTGTTATTATTGTCTATAAATAATTGTCTTAAATACGAGTCTTCAGTTTTATCATCAAATTCCGTTTTAAGATTAACATAGAATTGCTCTGAAATTTTATCAGAATTTTCTAATATTACATTTTGTAAATATTTAACTTTAACATATAATCTACATTTTGCCTCGTGCTGAACTGTTGATTTATCCCACTCTATAACAGTTTCTGTAGCTGTTTGAGATTTAATATATCCATCCGAATTAATTTCTAATACATCTACATTATATGGTATACTTAATTTTATTTTAACATCATTTACCGCAGTTTCATTGCCATTATAGTAATCTACAAAATATGTTATTTCTTCATCTTTTGCTACATAGTTATTTTCTACTGCATATGTTGTAATATTTTTCTCTGATCCAAGCCAAGTTGAAAATGTTTTAATTTCTTTATTAACATCACCTAATAGATCAGCACTATCATTACATCCAGTTATCATTTTAGGTGTACTTTTTAGTACTTCTGAACTTTTAACTGTTGCTATATTAGAACTAATAACTAATCTAGTATTGTTATTACTAATTCCTTTATTTGTACTAGTTCCCTTATTTGGTTTTGTATTACTTGATGTATTTTGTTTTTCAATAAGAGAAAAAGATATTGATTTAGGTGTAGCAAGTGTGCTATTTCCCGCCGCATCTTGCGCTGCTCCTGCTTTTATATTTATACTCTTACCTGTTCCTACTTTCCCTTGAATATTTGATAATGTTATGATTCTAGTTAAACCTTTTCCTGCTATAGAAATGTTTGCATTAAATCCGTTTAATGTAATATATGCAGAAGATAAATTAATTCGTTGTATTCCTTTATTATCTGCAAAGCTTACAGTATATGTTAAACTTCCACCTTTATATACAGTTCTACTACTTGGCTCACTTATTGATATTGATGGTCTTACTTTATCTACATTATTTGTGATTTGATTATTATTACTACTATTATTACTACTATTTGAAGCTAAATTAAATGATACTGTAGAATTAATTGCTGATGTAGTGTTACCTGCTGCATCTTGTGCTGCTCCTGCTTTTATACTTATATTTTTTCTTCCTGTATTACCACGTATATTTGACAATGTGACTATACTTCTATTTCCTGAATTTGATACAGAAATATTTGCACTAAATCCATTTAATATAATATATGAAGAAGAGGTATTTATTCTTGATACTTTTACATTATCGCTGAATGATATTGTATATGTTAAACTTCCTCCTACATTAACAAGTGATTTACTTGGAGCACTTACGGATATAGATGGTCTTATTCTATCTGAATTGTTGTTTGATGTATTACTATTTGAATTATTAAGATTAAATGATACTGAATTTGGCGTAGCTAAAGCATATCCGCTATCATTTTCAGCAGATCTTGCTTTTATTGCAATACTTTTTCTTCCAGAACTTCCTTGAATATTTGATAATGTTACTGTTCTTCTATTTCCACTTCCAGATACAGAAACATTTGCATTAAATCCGTTCAACGTTACATATGAAGATGATAAATTTATAACGTCAGCATCTGAATAAATTATATTGTATGAAACTGAACCACCTGCATTAACTGAAGTTTTACTAGGTGAACTTATCCCGACTGATGGCCTTACATATGCTATAATTGATCCAAAAGGTATAGTTGATAATACTATACTAACTAAAATAAATACTGATAATATTTTTTTTATACTATTTTTCATTAATTATTACCTCCAAATAACGTAATAGATGTGTATATTATATCACACTTTACATAAAAAATCAATTTATATTATTATTATTTACAAATATTTAAAAAAAATATTACTAATTATTTCCAGTATCTTTTATTATGTTTTTTCACACATTAATATTGTAAAACACAATGTTTTATAATTAAAATACAGGAGGTGAATATTATGGCATCTAACAAATCATATGTTAACCCTAACGCTAAATCTGCTTTAGAAAAAATGAAATATGAAGTAGCTACAGAAGTTGGTGTAAACTTAAAACAAGGATATAACGGAGATTTAACTTCTAAACAAGCTGGTTCTATAGGTGGTCAAATGGTTAAAAAACTTATAGAAAAGGCTGAATCAAGTATGTAATTTAGGTTATTAATTTGTGTTAAAAAAAAGAGGCAATTTTAAATTTTGCCTCTTTTTATTATTCTTCATCAATATCTAATGGTTTTTCTACTTCTACTAAATCTCTTCTAGATTTTTCCCATTTTGTCTTCTCTTTTCTTATTTGACCTATAAGCTTTTCTATAGCCTCATCTATACCATGATATATATCTGTTGTTTCAACTTCAGCTATATAAGTTTTAGATTTATGTTCAATACGAATATCTATATGTTGTTTTTCTTTTTTAGCAGAAAAAGTAACATGTGCTATTGTATCTTGGTTAAAAAACTTTTCAAGTTTTTTTATTTTCTTTTCTACAAGCTCTTTTATTCCTTCTGTAATTTCTATTTGTCTACCCGTTAAATCTAAATTCATATTATCATCTCCTATCATGTTAACATTATATATCATTTATTTGAAATTATCAACCATTTTACAAATTATGCACAAATATATCACATTTCAAATAAATCTATTTGTGAAGAATTAGCCATCCCTTTAAGACATCCATTATTTTCTAATATTTCCATCGCAGATTTTCCAAGTTTAGCTCTTAGCATTAAATTTTCTTTAGAAGAAAATGGCTCGTTATCATCTGCCCTTGCTTTTGCTACATTTTGAGCATTTATAACTCCAAAACCTGCTAATGCAGAAAGTGGCGGCCTTAAATTTTTGCCTTCTAGTAAAAACTTTGTTGCGTCTGATTTATATATATCAACTGGCAAGAAATTAATCCCTCTCTCGTTCATTTCTAAGACAAGTTCTAATATAGGATACATATTTTTATCTTTTTGTGTAGCTCCGGTTTCCTAGACTATTAATTTCTTTCATCTTATTTTTAACTTTTTCTTTTCCATGAAGCATGGATTCACTGTCAAATTCATCTGCCCTAATAGACATAAATGCTGTATAATATGCTTCTGGTTTATGCACTTTAAACCATGCTATTCTAAATGCATTTGTGACATACGCTGCAGCATGAGCCTTAGGAAACATATATTTTATTTTTTTACAAGAATTAATATACCACTCCGGCACACCTTTTTCTCTCATAGCTTCTTCATACTCTGCCCATTTAACTGGATCTTTTAACGCTTTACCTTTACGAACCAACTCCATTATCTTAAATGAAAGTCCTGGATCTAATCCTTTATTAATGAGATAAATCATGATGTCGTCTCTACAACATATTGCCTCTTGCAAAGTTACAGTTCCTGCTTTAATTAACTCTTGAGCATTAGATAACCAAACGTCAGTTCCATGAGATAATCCTGATATACGAATCAATTCATCGAATGTGGTTGGACGTGTATCAACAAGCATTCCTCTAACAAACTTAGTTCCAAATTCCGGTACCCCATAAGTCCCAACTTCAGAGCCTATTTGTTCTGGTGTAACGCCTAGTGCTTTAGTAGAAGAAAATATACTCATTGTCTCTTTATCATCAAGAGGAATCTTAGTAGGATCTTGTCCTGTTAAATCATATAGCATTCTTATCATTGTAGGATCATCATGCCCTAATATATCAAGTTTCAATAAATTTCTATCTATGGAATGATAATCAAAATGTGTCGTTTTTATAGTAGAATATGGGTCATCTGCCGGATGTTGAACCGGACAAAATTCAAAGATTTCTCTACCTTTAGGTACAACTACTATTCCTCCTGGATGTTGACCCGTTGTTCTTTTTGTTCCTGTACAACCTTTCGCTATTCTATTAATCTCTGCTTCTCTTTGATGTATATTTCTTTCAGCATAGTAATTTTTTACATAACCATATGCTGTCTTATCAGCTATTGTTCCAATTGTACCCGCTTTATATGTTGTTCCTCTGCCAAATATTTCTTCAGTATACTTATGCGCCTCTGCTTGATATTCACCAGAAAAATTTAAATCAATATCTGGTTCTTTATCCCCATTAAAGCCCAAAAATGTTTCAAAAGGAATATCTATTCCATCTTTATCTAATTTATGACCACAAACAGGACAATTTTTATCTGGTAAATCAATTCCATTTGCAACTCCATGATCAGAAAAGTCAGAATATTTACATTCAGGACATCTATAATGAGCTTTTAAAGAATTTACTTCTGTAATACCTGTCATATATGCTGCAAGAGATGACCCCACAGATCCTCTAGACCCAACTATATATCCATGATCATTTGAATCCCATACAAGCCTTTGAGCAATTATATACATAACTGCATATCCATTAGATATAATAGAATTAAGTTCTTTATCTAGTCTTTCTTGAACTATTTCAGGTAATGGATCTCCATACAAGCTATTTGCTTTATCCATAGCTATTTTTCTTATTTCTTCTTCACACCCATCAATATGAGGAGGACACTTTTCGTCAGAAATTGGACTTATTCTCTCACACATATCTGCCACTTTATTGGTGTTAGTCACTACAATCTCGTAAGCTTTCTCAGGTGATAGATAATTAAACTCTTGTAACATTTCACTTGTAGTTCTAAAATATAAAGGGGCCTGCATATCAGCATCATCATATCCTTGTCCTGCTTGTAAAATTCTTCTATAAATTTCATCCTCTGGATTTAAAAAGTGTACATCACATGTAGCAACAACATACTTGTTTTGTTTTTCACCAATCTCAACTATCCTTTTGTTTATATTTATCAAATCATCTTCAGTTAATGTTATATATGTATATTCTTTTTCTTTACTATCTGGTAATTTATCACTCTCTCTATTTTTTAATTTTACTCCTCTAGTATAAAATGCATTATTACCTAAAGGCTGTACTTCTAAATAATCATAATAGCTTGCTATAGTTTCTTGAATTTCTTCAGAATCTTTTCTTAATATTGATTGATAAAGTTCTCCCTGTTCACAAGCACTACCTATAATCAATCCATCTCTATATCTATTAAGCATTGATTTAAATATTTTTGGCTTTCTTTTAAAATAATGTAAATGTGAGTATGATACTAATTTATATAGATTTTTAAGTCCTATATAGTTTTTAGCCAAAATTATAACATGATATGCCTTTTCACCAATTATATTTGAAATGTTTTTTTCGCTATGTGCATATGTATTTATATCAAGTCCTTTTTTCTCTAAATCTTCAGCCATTCTTACAAACATTTTAGCAGTTGCCCTAGTATCATTTATAGCTCTATGTGCTCCTTCAAGTTTTATACCTAATTCTTCTACTATTGTACCAAGTTTTTTATTAGGCAAATAATAATATAATTCTTTTGCAACCATTAAAGTATCAATAATTAAATTATTAAATCTATCTTTATATCCTTCTTTTTCAATAAAATAACTCAAAAAGGTTATGTCAAAATCAGAATTATGAGCGACTAGTGTTGTTCCTTCTATAAAATCTAAGATGTCTGGCAAAGCTTCTTCTATTGTAGGTGCATCTTTTACCATTTCGTTTGTAATATGAGTAAGTTTTTGAACTTCAAAAGGTATATTCCTTTCAGGATTTATAAAAGTTGTATATTCATCTATTATTTCTCCATTTTTCACCTTACATATTGCAATTTCTGTAATTTTATCCTGTTTTTTAGGATCAAATCCTGTAGTTTCTAAATCAAAAACACAATAAGTATCTGAAAATGTTGGATTTACTACAATATCATCTACCAAGTACCCTTCTACACCATATATTACTTTTATCGGGGCATTGTCAATAATATCCTGTTGACTTACCTTAGCCTTTCCAGTCTTTTCTTTTGCCAGTCCTTCATAATTATCTAGTATTACATGATTAGCCTCCGGAAATGCTTGAACGACTCCATGATCTGTTATAGCAACTGCATTATGCCCCCATGCTATTGCTTGCTTTATTAAATCTTTAGCCGAACTTATACCATCCATTGAACTCATTTGCGTATGCATATGTAATTCTACTCTTTTTTCTTCTGCATTATCTTGCTTTTTTGGTGGTGGATCACATTCCATTATTGAATTTATCATAATTGATAATTCATTTGAATATGTGTCAATTTGTGGTTTACCACTTAACTTAATGTACTTACCAATTTTAAGTTTAGATAAAATTATTTCTGCTTTTTTAGAATCTGAAAACATTTTACAAGATATTGCACTTGTTTTATCGCCAATATCCAGCATTATTAATATTTTACCTGTTTTTGTTTCTCTACTATCAAGTGCTATTACTTGTCCTGATATACAAGCTTTTATATCATTTGAATTAAGTGAATCTATGCTGACAGTTTTTTCATTTATAATATTATTACCATATATTATAGCTACATCATTGATCGCTTCATTTTCTTTTGAAGTGTTTGATTTCTTTTCTTCTGGAATTTTAATATCTTTTTTTATATTATTTTCTGATTGATCTTTATCATAACTCTTATTAATATTCTCATTTTTTACATTATATTCAACTTTTACTTCTCTAGGTCTAGCATTCATCTCCTTAGTCAATTTTTCTCTTGCTTCTTTTGAATCAACGAAATCTACAGTGTATGTTTTTCCATATATTGCTGATATTACATTCTCTATCTTTTTATCTACTTTTTTTAGCTTTAAAAATCTTGATTGTGCTGTTTTAAGTTCAATCATGACATTAGTATCGTTAATTTCTAGTCTGCTCTCTGCAAGCATAGGAGCAATATAGTCCTCTCTTTTGGCTACAAAGTCAATAGCATTTGATATATCTTTTTCTGTAACATCAATATTAATATTTTTTAATTTAGGCATAACTTTGAAACTTTTTAGGGTAAAAATTTCTACAGCTCTATTCTCTAATTCAAATATATCAATTGGATTTATCTTTCTATCTACAATAAGACTAATAATGGCTGCATTTTGTCTTTTAGAAAACTTTACTTCTTCTACCATTAAATCTTCTAATGTACTATATCTTTGAACTGCATGTCCAAAAAGTTCCCTAATATTTTTCAACTATTTCACCCCCAAGTATTTATATTATATAGTCAATACTATAAAATCCAAAATGATAATATTATTCATTTTGGATTTTTTATCTTATGTTTTAAAATAACTATCTAAAATATTCTTACAATATCATTATATGTTACATATAACGTAAGTCCTAATAATAAGGCTAAACCTATATAACTAAGAACAGCTTCTACTTTATATGATATTTTCTTTCTTGTTATTGCCTCTATTAACACAAGCACTACTTTTCCTCCATCAAGAGGTGGAAATGGCATTATATTTGCTATACCTACCGCAAGAGAAATTATTGCAAGTAAATTTAAGAATTCTACTAATCCATCTGTCTTAGATACAACTTCTCCCATTCCAACTATTCCTGATAATTGATTTACAGACACATTGCCTTTAAATAAATCAACATATGAACCTATTATTTGTTTTATATTTGTTCCTGCCTTACAGAATGCATAATATATATTTGTATCTACTTTTTCTGTAGAGAAATTACCTATAGAAAATACTTTCTTTGATACTGGAATTATCATTTCAGTATATTCCTTACCATCTCTTTCATAAACTAGTTCTATTTCTTTTTCAGGATTTTGATATACTATATTTATAACATCACTTGATAATTTAGTTTCAATACCATTAATTGATTTTATGACATCACCAGATCTTAATCCCGCTTTCTGAGCTGCACTGCCTCCTTCTACCATATCAATTTTACTTGTAATTTCTTCTGCTTTAGCGTCAAAATATACTCCTATGTATCCTATATCTTTTACAAGTTCGTCTGTTATTATCTTTTCTTCTTTACCGTCTCTTTCATATACTATTTCAATATTTTCATTTGATAAATCGTTATACAAAGATATGTCTTGCAGTATTTTTATTTTGTCATTATTTATACTCTTTATTTTATCACCGTTTCTAAGTCCAATCTCATAAGCTATTGATGTTTCATCTATGTCTGTTATAACATTTGTATAAGTGTCTCCAGGTAAATTGATTGATATAAATATTATTGTTGCAAGTATTGCATTAAAAACCACTCCTGCAACCAAAACTATTATTCTTTTCCACCAAGCTTTATTACAAAAAGCATCTTTATTATCAGATGTTCCATCTTCACCATCTATTGCACAATATCCACCTAAAGGTAAGCACCTAAGCGAAAATTTAGTTCCTTTATATTCTTTACTCCATATTGCCTTTCCAAAACCTATAGCAAATTCATCAACTTTCATTTTAAAAAGTTTTGCAAATATAAAATGTCCAAATTCATGTATAGATGCAACTACTCCTAATATTACTATTAATTTAAGTATTGTAAGTATTATTCCCAATTTTTTTCACCTTTCTACTTTCTTATTACATAGTATAATTATATATATAATTTAATAAATATATACACGATTGGGGCAACAAATATTAAACTATCAAATCTATCTAAAACTCCACCATGTCCTGGAATTAAATTTCCAAAATCTTTTATTCCACAATATCTTTTTATTGCAGAAGCCGTTAAATCTCCCATTTGACCAACTATACTTGCTACAATAGCAATTAATATCCAATATACTATATCCATATTAAAGTTAAAGTAATAGTTTCCTATAGCTGTAAGAATAACATATGATAATATTACTCCAAAAATTCCTCCAACAGATCCTTCTACTGTTTTTTTCGGACTTATAGTTGGACACAATTTATTTTTTCCAAATTTACAGCCTATAAAATAAGCAAAAGTATCACTTGTAAATGCTCCTAATATAACATACCAAATTAATATCCTACCATTTTCTAACATTAAAACTCTTTTAATAAAAGAAAATAATGTCGGAATATATATAAGTGACATAACTGTAATTGTTATATCTCTTATATTTCTATTTAATTTTGATATCACCATATAGGCAAATAAACTAACTGCAAGTATAGATATTGCCATTTTATATATTAAAATTTTATATTCTTCTGATACATGATTATCTATAAGCATAATAGCTAAACACCCTGCATAACCAATCCAATGTATTGCATTAATGCCTTTATTTTTAAATGCTCTAAAAAATTCAAAGCAAGCAATCAAAGCTAGTATCGTAATAAAAATACTATCTACTAGCGAATTATTTAAATATATAATAAATACACCTATTGCAGCAAAAATTGTGCCAGATAAAATTCTTGTTTTCATTGTTACCTACTTTCGTTTTATACTTCCATAACCTCTTTTTCTTTTTTTGTTACTAATTCGTCAGCTTTAGCAACATATTTGTCTGTTATCTTTTGTATTTTTTCTTCAATTACTCTTAATTCATCTTCGCTAATTTCACCTTGTTTCTGTTCTTTTTTGGCCTCATCAATAGAGTCTCTTCTTGCGTTTCTTATTCCTACTTTAGTATCTTCACCTAATGCTTTAACCGATTTTACAATCTCTTTTCTTCTTTCCTCATTTAGTTCTGGAAAAGTTAATCTTATTCCGTTTCCTTCATTCATAGGATTGATACCTAATTCTGCAACTTGTATAGCTTTTGATATAGGTCCTATTAAACTTTTATCCCACGGAGTTATAACAATTTGTCTTGCTTCTGGAACTGATATGGAAGCTACTTGATTAAGTGGCGTCATAGTTCCATAGTATTCTACTGATATTTTATTAAGTATCTGAGGGTTTGCCCTTCCTGCTCTAATGTTTCCAAGCTCACTTTCTAAATAATCTATTCTTTCTTGCATTTTATTTTCTAACTCATTATAATTCATAAAAATTTTCCTCCATTTTAACCTTCTATAACTTATATTATTATACTATATATATGCTTAAAATCAAGTGTTTTCAAAATTATTTTTGAGTGAAAAAACCTAAAAATATAGTATAGCATTAAATTCTAATCATCTTAGTATTTTATGATTTGATTACTCTAAAAATACCAATTGTTATATTAAAACTAATATTACTTTTTGTAATGTTCTTAGCAAAAAATTTTAATTAAAATGTTTCTATCCACATTAGTCTACATATTAATTTTATTTTATATAATATTCAAATTAACTTCTTCGTATTATTTTTTTAATTTTATCTCAAACTTACTTTATCATTCTTTTTACAATATTATATTATGTATAAAAAAATAGCAGGATTTTAAATTTTCCTGCTACTTTTATAAATATTATCCATTAATTTGTTTCATTACTTCTTCTGCAAAGTTTTCTTCTTTCTTTTCTAGCCCTTCGCCTCTTTCAAATCTAACGAATCTTCTAATTACAATATTTTCACCAATTGTAGCTATTTTTTCAGTTAGTAATTGACCAATAGTTTTGTCAGGATCTTTTACAAATGGTTGCTCTAACAAACAAATTTCTGCTAAATATTTATTTATTCTTCCTTCTACCATTTTTTCAACAACTGCTTCAGGTTTCCCTTCATTTAATGCTTGTGCTTTTATAACTTCTTTTTCAGCATCTATAACATCTTGAGGTACATCTTCTCTAGATACGTATAAAGGATTAGTTGCAGCTATGTGCATTGCTATATCTCTAACGAAAGTCTTAAATTCGTCATTTTTTGAAACAAAGTCAGTTTCGCTATTAACTTCTACCATAGCACCATATTTTCCATTATGTATATATGCTTCTACTAAACCTTCTGCAGCGATTCTTCCAGCTTTTTTAGCAGCCTTTGCTATTCCTCTTTCACGAAGAGTTTCAACTGCTTTTTTGATATCACCATCAACTTCTACTAAAACTTTTTTGCAGTCCATTATTCCTGCACCAGTTATATCTCTTAATTCTTTTACTTGTTCAGCTGTTACCATACTAATCCCTCCTATTTATTTTCTTCAGTTTGTTTTTCTTCTACTTTTTCTTCTTTTTTCTCTGTATCATTATTTTTTTGTTGTCTTGGCTTTCTTGGTTTTCTTTCTATTTTATCTTCTCCAACTTCTTTTACTAATTGTTCCATTGAAGTATCTTCATCATCTTCAAAATCTACTGGAGCTTCACCGTTTTTACCATGTAATACTGCATCTGCCATTTTAGCTGTAATTAATTTTACCGCTCTAACTGCATCGTCATTTCCTGGTATAACATGATCTACATCATTAGGATTACAATTTGAATCTATAAGTCCAATTGTAGTAATTCCTAATTTTCTTGCTTCCTTAGTACAAATAAATTCTTTTTTTGAATCTACTAGGAATACAACAGATGGTAATTTTTCCATTTCTTTAATTCCACCCAAATTCTTTTCTAGTTTTTCCATTTCAAGTTTTAGTTTAATAACTTCTTTTTTAGGTAGAACATCAAATGTTCCGTCTTCTTGCATTGCCTCTAATTGTTTTAATCTAGCTATTCTTTGTTTGATAGTAGAAAAGTTTGTTAATGTCCCTCCAAGCCATCTACTATTGATATAGTACATACCACATCTTGTAGCTTCTTCTTTGATGCATTCTGCTATTTGTCTTTTTGTTCCAACAAATAGTACTGTTCCACCTTGCTCAACAGTTGATTTTACAACCTCATAAGCTTCTTTAACTTTCTTTAAAGTTTTTTGCAAATCTAGTATATATATACCATTTCTTGCTGTAAAAATGTATGGAGCCATTCTTGGGTCCCATCTTCTTGTTTGATGTCCAAAATGAACACCGGCTTCTAGTAATGATCTCATAGGTATAATTGCCATTTAAAATTCCTCCTTCTTATTTCCTCCATAAATATTACCGTTTATTTTACTCCATAACAGGAGAGAAGCATAAACAATATTTATGTGTGTATTTATGCTCATACATGAGCTGATATATTATATCATAAAAAGGCCAGCTAATCAATAGCTGACCTTTATAATTATTATAAAAGAGAGGTAAACAACTTATACACTTAATTCTAAAGTATATTCATTGTCTGAGGACTTTTCAATTTGCACAATTTTGAGAGTAGTAATTCCACCCTTAAGTCTCATTTTTGTAACCTTTTCTTCAATTTTAGTTATAGGATCATTTGCAAAAATTTCAAAATTACTTTTTTGAATAAGAGCCCCCTCAGAAGTTAGCAGGAAAACATTTAAAATAAACTTAGGCCGATCAGTATGATTTGTAAGCATGGAATGAAGTTCTTCAATGATACCTACTCTTACGTTTTTTGTTGATGAAATACTCATAATAAATCTCCTTTTTGTTAATATTTATAATAAATGGCAACCGCCATTATTATCTGAAATTAAAAATAAAAATTTCAACAATAAATTACTATACTATAATATTATACACTTTTTTACTTGTTATGTCAAATTCTAGCCTTATAAATTTTCACATCACTTATAATCATAAGTTTTTAAATAAATCATGCTAATTATTACTATAGCCATAAACCATTTCATATGCATAACCAGACTTTATAATATGTGATGACAATACTTTATCCTCATCTTTAACATAATAACTGGAAGCGCCTGAATGGTCTGTAATCATAATACAATTTAAATACTCTGGACGTGTACTAATAGAAAAATTATTTATATTATAACTTGAGTTAACCCATTCTTCCCAAGTCATTCCGCTTTCTGCTGTATAGCTTTGATCTCCTATAGTAAATGATATTATTTCATTTGTATCATCATTTTTTATTATAGTAATTTTTCCATCATCCGTTACTACTAAATTTTCCAATTGCTCATCTCTAAACCCTTGCTCTTTTAATTTACTTTTTACATACTCATCTGCACTTCTTGTTTCATTATCCATTTGTTTTGCTAGCACCCAGTCTCCATATGCCATATTTGCTGCTTCTTTTATTGCCTGCTCATTTGTTTTTTCTGTTGCCTCTTCTGCTCTTCCTATAACTCCACTATTATTTAGTGTTAATATTATTGCTCCTGCTAATATTATCATCACAATTATCGTTACAATTAACACTATTAATGATATACCTTTTCTTTGATTTTTCTTTGTTTTCATTTTATTCCTCCTACTTTCTTTATTTTCTTTTTTATATATAGATATAATTATTTTGCATATTTATTTCTTTTGCAACTATTTTTAATAGTTTATTTTATTGTTTCTAATGCTTTTTCTGTAATCTTATCTTTATCTAATTTATTTATAACAAACATTATTATCCCTATAATTACAAATGTAATTAAATATACAACAAGACTTACTTTCCAATTTCCTTTTACCAAATTAGCTCCTGCAATTGTTGAAGATATGACTGATGGAACCCTTGCAAACGTTGAAATCAATATAATTCTTAAAGGTTTTAAAGGTAATATTCCCGATATATATACTAGTAGATCTTTAGGTGTACCTGGTATCATAAATAATATAATCATAATTGTTTCTATTTTTTTAGGGTTTTGAAATAGCTTACTATTTTCTATTTTCTTAATTTTTTTCTCTTCCGAAAAATCATATATAAATTTCTTACCTACTTTTTTAACCAAGAAAAATATTAATGCTGTTATTATAGCAACAGATATCATTATAAATATAGTTCCTCCTACTGCTCCATAACACATTCCTGCAAGTATCTCCATAGGTTCTCCCGGAAGTATAAACAAAAATATCTGCGCAAGCTGAAGTCCAAATAAAATTAATATTCCCCATATACCCAGTTTACTTATTTTTTCTTTAAATTCTACTTGTCCCTCTACAGTCGATAACTTTTTCATTACAGGTACTAAATACATTGTAAGAGCTACAATTAATATCAATACTATTATTAACAATATTATTTTAAATATTTTTACTTTCTTTTTCCTACTCATTTATTCCTACTTTTCCTTTAATTATATATTACTTCTACCATATAAAGACCACATCCTGGAACTGTCTGCCCACCTAATGTTCTATCTTTTGTTTCAAACATGTTTTTTATAGTGCAAACATCTAGTTTCCCTGATCCTATGTCAAGTAATGTTCCAACAATAATTCTAACCATATTATGTAAAAATCCATTTCCCATTATATCTATTATTACTCTAGTTCCTACTCTATTTATAGATATATCATATATTTCTCTTTCTGTATTTTCTATATCACTTGAAGCAGATTTAAAAGCGTAGAAATCATGTTTGCCAATTAAATCGTTAGCTGCCATTTTCATGATTTCCAAATCCAAATTGTACTTAAATACATATTCTCTATTAACATTTAATGCTGAGTGTATTTTAAAGTTATTAATAACATATCTATAATGCTTTGCCTTTGCAGATTTTCTTGCATGGAAATTTTCATCTACTTCTTCCACATTTAATATTGTTATATCTTTTGGTATTATACTATTTATAGCCATATATAGTTCTTCACACTTAATTGTTTTATCCGTATAAAAATTAGCTACTTGCCCTATGGCATGAACACCAGCATCAGTCCTTCCAGCTCCACTAATCGTTATGTTTTCTTTTAATATTGCAAGCAAACATTCTTCTATTTCTTCTTGTACGGTTCTAAGTCCTGGTTGTTTTTGCCATCCATGAAAATTAGTCCCATCATATTCTATAGTTAATTTTATATTTCTCATAGTTCCTCCAAAAAACAAACGAACACCAAAAACGGCATTCGCTTCAATTCATATTATTAATTTCCTCTTGGGTGTGCTTTTAAATATTCATCTCTTAATGTCATATCAGCCATCTGTGTATACATTAATGTTGATGCAACATCAGTATGTCCTAATATTTCTTGTACCATTTTTACTTCTGCACCATTTTGTAACAAATGCACTGCAAATGAATGTCTAATAGTATGTGGTGTTAAGTCTTTCTCTATTTTAGCTTGATCTTTATATTGCTTTAGTATTTTCCAGAAGCCTTGTCTTGTCATCTTTTGTCCGTTCGCATTTATAAACAAAGTTTCTTCTTCCTCTGTCTTTATAAGAAGAGGTCTAACATTTTCTATATAATCTTTTAAACATTTTAGAGCAACATTACCAATTGGAATTGTTCTTTCTTTATTTTTCTTTTTTACTTTAACATACCCAGAATTTAAATTAACATCTGATACTTTAATTGAAATAAGTTCTGTTACCCTTATTCCTGTAGCATATAATATTTCCAACATTGCTTTATCTCTTTGTCCTTTTAGATCAGTTAAAACAGGTTGTTCTAATAAGCATTCTACTTCTTTAGGAGTAAGTATTGTTAATTCTTTCTTTTCTACTTTTGGAGCAACTAAGCCTTCCGCTATATTATCTTCAATAATTTTATTTTTCAATAAATATTTATAAAATGCTTTTATAGAAGCGACGCTTCTAGAAATAGTTGCATTAGATTTACCCATTGTTTGCATATAAACAACATAATTTTGTAAATCATCACTTGTAGCCTCAACCATTTTCTTTCCTATTTGCTCTAAATGTACTACTAATTGATTAATATCTCTTTCGTATGACACTAAAGTGTTTTTAGATACTTGTCTACTTTTCAAGTACTCAATAAAATCTTGAATAATAAGTTCCATTGCTTTTACCTCATTCAATAACATTACACAACTTTATACTACGGCGTTATGCTTACCTTATTTAATTGTCTACATTATTTTACACCATTTTTCGATATTTTGCAACGGTTTTTGAATTTTTTATGTAATGTTATTCAATTATTTTTTCTAAAGCCTTTAAAATAGCTTAATTCAAGATATTACTTTTGAATGTAATTATTTATTTTTATTGCAATATTACTCATTAATTGTTCTACAATTATACTTGAAAATATTATCATAATACCTAAAATCACTTTTATAGCAACTCGAGAAAATGACGTGACTTTTTTTACATCTTTTCTATATTCCATTATATCTAAATTATAATTTATTAAAGTAGTTCCAACAAATACTATTGCTGGTAAATATACAATATTTACTAATACTACTAAAGTCAAAACTACAAGTAATCCCCACCAAAATCCAAATATGCCAAATAATGTTCCTATATATATTCCTATTGCCGTTCCTTTTATTATATATAACAGATATATAAATATTGTACCATATAACATGATACTAAATAAAAACATAAAAAATATATAGCAAATATTATTTTTAATTCCATTATATATTACATCTGTTTTTATAAAATCTCCTTTACTTGAAGCTTCTATATCACCCGCCATCTGATTAATAAGTATATTTTTTACCTCTTTAGATGAAAAGTTATATATAATAAATCCTGCTACTGTTCCTATTATTATACAAAACAATAATCCTATAACTATCTTTTTATTTTGAATTACATATTCTTTTAACAAGTTTTTAAGCATAAAAAATCACCTAACACATCATATGTATTAAGTGAATTATTTATACAAGCATATTTAAAAGTATTATATAAATTTTTTAGATTCTTCTACTGCTAACTTATCACAGCGATTATTAAATTCATTATCACTATGACCTTTTACCTTTACAAATGTAACTTCATGAATACTAGTTTGTTTTTCTAATCTTTCCCAAAGATCTCTATTTTTTACATCTTGTTTACCGGTATTTTTCCAGTTGTTTTTTTTCCAATTTTCAATCCAGTTTTGATTATAAGCATTAACTAAATACGCGCTGTCGCTATATAGAGTAACGATACAAGATTCTTTTAGTGTTTCTAATGATACAATAGCTGCCATTAACTCCATTCTGTTATTTGTTGTACTTTTTTCTCCTCCAGATATTTCTTTTACATTATTACCATACATTAATATAGCACCATATCCCCCTGGACCAGGATTTCCGGCTACAAGCTCCATCAGTATATATTGTTATTTGTTTCTTCATTTTATCACCAAATATTCTCTTAAATGTAAATAGCAAAATATTTTTCTTAATTGATTAATTGCTATGTTTATGATATTATATCTATAATTATTATACATTTCAATATATTAAGGAGAAAAAATGAAAACTGTTGGAATAATATCTGAGTATAATCCATTTCATAACGGACATGAGTACCAAATAAAAAAAGCAAAGGAAATTACGGGTGCTGACTTTGTTATAATAATAATGTCAGGAAACTTTACTCAGCAAGGTAATATAGCTATAACAAACAAATTTTCAAGAGCTCAAATGGCAATTCATGCGGGTGCTGATTTAGTGCTAGAACTTCCAACTATATTTGCCACTTCAAATGCAGAAACATTTGCATTTGGTGCTATAAATATATTAGATAAACTAAATATCATAGATTATTTGGTTTTTGGAACAGAATGCAATGATATATTAGTATTAGAAAATATTGTGACTAAGTTAACTAATTATAAAGAGACTATTGATAATAAAATAAATGATATAATAAAAGATGGCATTTGTTATACTTCAGCTAAAGATATAGCCTTAAAATCCATATTAGACTTAAAAGAATATGAAGAAATATCTAAACCAAACAATATTCTTGCCATAGAATATTTAAAAGCATTAAAAACATTAAATAGCAATATTAAACCCATAGCAATAAAAAGGGAGTCTGCAAGTCATAATGATTATATCGTTAATACACTTTCAAATTTTTCAAGCGCTACTAGTATACGAAATAGCATAAAAATAAACGGATTAGAAAGTATAAAATCATTTGTTCCTAAAAGCACTTACGACATACTAAACAACTTAAATATCACTTCAAATGAAAATATGTTTAAATTATTAAGATATAAAATAATGTCGCTTGGTAAAAGTAAGCTAAAGAAAATATACGATATATCAGAAGGTTTAGAAAATAAAATATACGATAGTATAATAGTCGCTTCTAGCTATGAAGACATACTAAAAAGTGTTAAAAGTAAGCGCTATACTTTAAGCAGAATTAAAAGAATTCTTATACATATATTACTAGATATATACAAAGAAGATTATATAAAACTTCAAAATACATTTTATGCAAGGATATTGAAAATTAATTCTAATAATAAAAATATTTTATTAAAAAAAATTAACAAAGAATCCTTTATACCTGTTATTACAAACATTAATAATCAAAGTTTTGGTACTTTGCCAGATGATATCATATTATCATTAGCATTAGATTTTAATGCAAATAATGTTTATCAGATACTAGCAAATGATAATTTAAATACGGATAAAACAAACATGTTATAGTTATTAACATGTTTGTTTTTATTATTTCAACAAATAATCACTAATTTCTTGTAATCCCTTAAATTCAAATTGTCTAAGTACTTCATATGCAACTATTGCAACAGAGTTAGACAAATTTAAAGAACGTATATTATACCCCATTGGTATTCTTATTGTTCTATCCAAATTATTCTTTAGTAAATCTTCTGGAAGTCCTTTTGTTTCTTTTCCAAAAAGTAAAAATACGTCTTGATTATCCACATAATTAACATCACTATATACGTGTGTAGCTTTTGTAGTTACTAAGTACATTTTATTTTTGTTTATATTATATTTTTTTAAAAATTCACTTAAGCTATTATGTTCTTCTATATCTACTTTATCCCAGTAATCAAGGCCTGCTCTTTTAACATATTTTTCTGATATATTAAACCCAAGTGGCTTAACCAAATGTAGTTTTGCGCCTATAGCTGCACACGTTCTTGCTATATTACCAGTATTTTGTGGTATTTCCGATTCTACTAATACGATATTAAGCTTCAAATAATCATCTCCTAAATGTATAACTTAATTATATTCCTAATATATAAATTAAAACTGCATACAAAAAATTGCTTCATAGTTTAACACTATAGAGCAATCTTTTTGTATATTATATTAATTCAATTACTGCCATTTCAGCTCCGTCACCTTTTCTAGCAACTAATTTTGTAATTCTTGTATAGCCACCTTTACCTGCTTCATATTTTGGAGCAATCTCATTAAATAATTTTTCTGTTAAATCAATTGTATTTCCGTTGTTATCTTTTATTTTATTTATCATTTTAAACATCTTTCTTCTTGCTGCTAATTTTGAAGGCGCATCTACTTTTAATGTTACCTTTTTAATTTCTCTTTCAACAACTTGATATTTTTTACCATTTTTAGATGTTTTTTCTACTTTAACTTTTTTACCATTTTTATCAAGCTTTGCACTTGATACAGTTTTTTCTTTTTCAACAACGTTATCTTTTTCTTTTATTGCAAGACTAACTATGCTATCTGCTAAAGGTTTAACTGCTTTAGCCTTAGCAAGAGTAGTTTCAACTCTACCATTTTGGATTAGACTTGTAACTAGCCCTTTTAATAGTGCATTTCTTTGTGACTCTGTTCTTGATAGTCTATTTATTTTTGGCATTTTATTTCCTCCTACTCATCAATAGATTTAAATTGTAAACCAAGTGATTTTACTTTGTTTATAACTTCTTCTAATGATTTCTTTCCTAAATTTCTAACTTTCATCATATCATGTTCTGTTTTTGATACAATGTCACCTATTGTGTGAATACCTGCTCTCTTTAGACAATTATATGATCTAACTGAAAATTCTAGATCTTCTATTGGAGCTTCTAACATTCTATCTCTTTCAGATAACTCTTTTTGAGACATTATAGACATATTTTTAGCTATTTCTGATAAATCAATAAATAACTCTAAATGTTCGTCCAATATTCTAGCTGCCATTGACAACGCTTCATATGGCTCTATAACACCATTTGTCCATATTTCTAAAGTAAGTTTATCATAATCAATATCTTGACCAACTCTTGTCTTTTCAACTGTAAAATTAGCTTTTTTAACTGGTGTAAATATTGAATCTATAGGAAGAGTATTTAATACTCCGCTCTCTGCTTTATTAACATTTCCTGGTGTATATCCTCTACCTTTTATTGCTGTCATTTCAGCTTTAAATTCTCCGCCTTCATCTACATATGCAATATGTAAATCTTTATTAACAATTTCAACTGTTGAATCACAAATGATGTCAGCTGCTGTTACTTCACAAGGACCCTTAACATCAATTTTTAATTCTTTAACATCATCCCCTGTTGCTTTAACACATACTTGTTTTAAATTAAGTATTACATCTGTTACATCTTCTGTAACTCCTGGAATAGTTGAAAACTCATGTGCAACTTTTCCAATTTTTACAGTATTAATTGCATATCCTGGTAAAGATGATAGTAGTATTCTCCTTAATGAGTTTCCTAAAGTAATTCCGAACCCTCTTTCTAAAGGTTCTACTTCAAACCTTGCATAATATGTGTCTACATCTATTTCAACACAATTAATATTTGGTCTCTTCATTTCAACCATTTTTTTCCTCCTTCTAATACGCTCTGATTACACGTATTATTAACAAATGATTTTTATTAGTTCTTAGAGTATAACTCAATAATTAAGTTTTCTTGTACGTCTAAATCTACTTCTTCTCTTGCAGGTAATCTTAAGATTTTAACTTCTGTTCTTTCTTTATTTGCTTCCATCCATGCTGGAATATTTCTTGATGCTGTTTTTTCTAATGCTGTTTTTATTGCATTATTCTCTTTTTTGTCTTCTCTTATTTTTATAACATCACCAACTTTTACAATATATGATGGTATATTTACTTTTCTTCCATTTACTTCAAGCATCCCATATCCAACTAATTGTCTAGCTTCTGCTCTTGAAGATCCTATTCCCATTCTATATGCAACATTATCTAGCCTTGTTTCTAGGTATTGGAATAACACTTCAGATGTAACTCCTTTACTTGCAAATGCTTTTTCATAATATTTTCTAAATTGTGATTCTGAAACTCTGTAATATGTTTTTGTTTTTTGTTTAGCACGAAGTTGAAGTCCATATTCAGATAATTTCACTTTATTTTTTCCATGTTGCCCAGGTGCATAAGCTCTTCTTTCAATAGCGCATTTACCTGTGTTACATCTTTCTCCTTTAAGGAATAATTTTGCACCCTCTCTTCTACACTTTTTACAAAGTGCGCCTGTATATCTTGCCATTTGTATCTTCACCTCCGATTAAACTCTTCTTCTTTTTGGTGGTCTGCAACCATTGTGTGGTATTGGACTTACATCTTTAATCATGCTAATTTCTAGTCCAGCTGTTTGAAGTGCTCTTATAGCTGCTTCTCTACCTGCTCCAGGCCCCTTTATATATACTTGAACTGTTTTTAATCCATGTTCTTTAGCTGCATTAGCTGCAACTGTTGCTGCTTCTGATGCCGCAAAAGGAGTATTTTTTCTTGAACCTTTAAATCCAAGACCTCCTGCACTTGCCCATGATAAAACGTTTCCTTTTTCATCACTCATTGTAACAATTGTGTTGTTAAAAGATGAGTGTATATGAGCAACACCATTTGGTACATTTTTCTTTACTTTTCTTTTTGTTACTGTTTTCTTTTTAGGTGCCATTTACTATACCCCCTTCTTTCCGGCCACAACTTTTCTTGGACCTTTTCTTGTTCTTGCATTAGTTTTTGTTCTTTGACCTCTAACTGGTAATTTTCTTTTATGTCTTTGTCCTCTATAGCAATTAATTTCCATAAGTCTCTTAATGTTTAAAGAAACTTCTCTTTTAAGATCTCCTTCAACAGTATAGTCTCTATCTATTATTGCTCTTATTTTTGCTACTTCTTCATCTGTTAAATCTTTGATTCTCTTAGATGAATCAATACCAGCTTCTTCCATTATTTTTCTTGAAGAAGTTCTACCAATACCGTAGATATAAGTTAAACCTATCTCTACCACTTTGTTCTTAGGTAAGTCTATTCCTGCTATTCTTGCCACTTTAATTTACCCCCTTAACCTTGTCTTTGCTTGTGCTTAGGATTTTCACATATTACCCTAACCACACCTGCTCTTTTAATAACTTTACATTTTTCGCAAATCTTTTTTACAGATGGTCTTACTTTCATAGTTATCCTCCTTAAAATCTTATAACTCTGCGCTAGATTATATATGTAAAACAAATTTTAAAAATAGAGATTGTACACCACTCTCCACAGCCGCTCTAAAACTTGTTATTACCAAATTATTATTTATCACGCCATATAATTCTACCTTTTTGCAAATCATAAGTTGATAATTCTAATTTTACTTTATCGCCAGGTAGTATTTTTATATAGTGCATTCTAAGTTTTCCGGATATGTGAGCAAGTACTTGATGTCCATTTTCCAGTTCAACTTTAAATGTCGCATTAGGTAATGCTTCTGTTACTATTCCATCAACTTCGATAACATCATCTTTTGCCATGTTTACCTCCCAACATAAATATTTATATGTATAGATAAACTAGATATTCTGTCAACTAGACAAAAACGCTCAGTTTAACATTAATATTATAAAACAAAAATGCACTAATGTCAACACTTTATGTTGATTTTGTGCATTCTATTTTTTGATTTTAAAGCATTACTTTTATATTTAATTTTGCCTATTAATATATCCTTTTTATTATAAATTACAAAGTTAAAATTTCTGGTTCTCCATCTGTTATAACTATCGTATTTTCATAGTACGCAGTAAGCTTTCCATCTTTTGTCTTTATAGTCCATTTGTCTTTTGCAACATATATATCTGGACTTCCTTCTGTGACCATAGGCTCTATCGCAAGTGCCATTCCTTTTTCAAGTCTTTCTCCTCTTCCCTTTTTCCCTATATTAGGCACTCCCGGATCTTCATGCATTTCTCTTCCTATCCCATGTCCCTGGAACTCACGAAGAAGATTGAATCCTGCTTTTTCAACATAAGTTTGTATTGCATTTGATATGTCTCCTATTCTATTTCCTGGAACTGCTTTAGATACTCCTTCAAAAAACGCAGCTTCTGTTACTGACACTAATTTTTTAGCTATATCGCTCCCTTCTCCCACTATAAAAGTTCTACCTGCATCTGCATGAAATCCATTTTTGTAAACTCCAACATCTACACTAACCACATCACCATTTTTTAAAGTTCTACTTGATGGAATTCCATGTATTATTTCATCATTTACAGAAATACAAGTTGCATGTGAATATGTTTTTCCACCTCTGTATGGGCACTCTTCTCCTCTAAAAGAAGGTTTTGCTCCATTTTCCTTCATAACTTTTTCTGCAATATAATCTAAATATGAAGTAGTAATACCTTCTTTTATTTCTTTTTCTATGGCTTTTAGTACTTTCTTCATTATATCTGCACTTTGTCTCATTAATTCAATTTCTTTTTCAGATTTAATATTTATCATAGCTTCTTCATATCCTTTCCAACATTTTATTTGGATCATCTAATGCATCTATTATCTCTAGTATTCCCTTTTTAGCATAATATTCTTTTATCTTATCAATATTAGAATTATATACGGCTATTCTATTTTTTAATGTTTCACTATTATCATCTGTTCTAAGCACTAGCTTTGATCCACACTCTAAACATTTATTATCGTTTTCATCCGCATACTTTTTATTATATACTTTTCCACATACTGGACATACTGTTCTACTTAATATTCTTGAATATATAGTCTCTGTATCTGCGTTTAGTAAAAATACTTTATCAATTTTAAGATTTAATTTTTCTAGTATTTTATCTAAATTATATGCTTGCTTTATAGTTCTTGGATACCCATCAACAATGCAACCTTTTTTTATATCTGATTTTTTCATTCTATTTTCAAGTAATTCATTTATAACATCATCAGAAAGCAAATATCCATTGTCTATTTTTTCTTTATACTCTTCATATATTTTTTTGTCTTCTCTAATCATTGTACCTGTGGATATATGAACTATTCCTAATTTTTCTTTTAAAATTTCAGCTCTTGTACCCTTTCCAGAGCCAGGTGCACCTAAAATAACAAATATCATAATATATACTCCTTTATAGATATAATTATCACACAAATATATAAAAAAGTAAAGATGATTTAAAATCATCTTTACCAAAAATAGCCTTTTTAATAGTTAAATCTTGTATGAGGAGCTATTGGTATCATAAGTTTTAAAAGAATGTCTCCATTTTCTTTAACAGTTGCTTCTGATATTATAATATTATTATAAAGTAATAGTTTTTTAAATTCATTAAAAAACAAATTGGGATTATCTTCTTCATATATTGTAATATATACATTTTTCTTTACATTTGTTGAAACTGTAATTGTACCTGAAGATGTTTTATAAAGATTGTCCATATATTTTTTTACAATTATTGGCCAAATAACTTTAGTAAAAAAGTCAAACAAATAAATATCTGTTGTATTTTCATCAGAACATTCATCTTTTAAAACTTTTATACTAATAAACTTTCCTGTATATTCATATATTATCATTTGAAATTTAGATGATCTTGATAGATTACTTGCGCATTTTACTTTAGCAACTTCACTTAAAAGGTACTGCTTTAGCTCCTCCCGTGCAACCATATTTTCAAGCAGAGTTTCTTTATTTTCTATGGCTATGCTACCTACTGCCATTAAAATTTCACCATAATTTGGTAGAAAACTAGATAATATGGTTATTTTATTTCTCAATATTATCACTCCTATTTTAAATGTCTAACAATTATATTCTTATTTTCTTTTTTTAAGGCTTTTATTATAACATAGCAGTAGCTTTTTTTATAATCTTTTTCATCATATAAAAAACATGTTTTATCTAAGTCTTCTGAAATTAGTTCAATAATTGCTTTTCTTTTATATAACATATTAAGATAAATTCTTAAAAATTCAGTTTGATTTATTTTGCCTATATACATATCGTTTACAACAGCCAAAAGAGGAATGAGATTTTCTTTTCTCTCGTACTCTATTTGACTAATCCTACAATAGTACCCTATATCAGGATATGCAGCAAATAATGGTATTGAAGATTTATTATCAACTCTTAGATCAATTACTCTTTTTACGTGATACTCTTTTAATAATGTAAAAAAGTCTTCCGCTGTTTTTCCACTGCAACTTATTGTAAACAATTTGATTTTTTCAGGAATATCCTCAGTAATACCTTGACTTAGTAAATCTTTCACTTTTTGACTTACATATGCAGTTTTTATATTTTGTCTTTTATATGCTTTATTTTCAAAGCTCTCTTCATTTTCCTCTGAAAATATTGAAAGTTGATTAAGATCAGCACTCATTTTAAATAAGTTTTCTTCAAGTTCAGAATTCTTAATAAGTTTTAAACTGGGCAATATATGATAAATATTATATTCTTTTAATGTACGACATATAAGCAAAAATCTATGACATTTTAATGGATCCTGCTCTGAACACATTATACAAACATTATATTTATCACATAGCTTTAAAAGTTCTATTATCCCTTCCTTAAATTTTTCTGATTTAGCAACTTTTTCATAATCTACAACTCCTTGCATATCACAAAGACTTATTTTATCATACCTACCACCAAGTTTATTACCGAGCCAAAAATATGATAAATTATCTTCATTTAACCGTGCTCTAAGTTCTTCTTTATTAAATGCAATATTGTATTTGCTATAAGGTCTTGTTCTTACATCAACTATGCAATTAATCCGAAAACTTCTTATAGTACTAATAAAATTAGAAAGTCCCATATTACCATAACCTATAGTTAAAAATCCTTTTTTTCTCATCTATATCATCCTTTCATATATTAATACAAAAATTTTAAACTTTATCTTCCCTAATTATATCATAAATATTATATAAATCAAGTTATATAACAATAAAGTGTTCCGTCATTTTACATAATATAAGGGTTTTGTTTAACTTTATTTTCCCTTTAAAAAAGATAGCTATACTTTCTATTTAGTATAGCTATCTTCTATATTATATTGAATTCTTAACCTTTTAATAATTTATAACTTTATATCATTACATATCTTCTTTGTTTTCTATATCATACACAGAATATATATTAGTATATTTCAAATCACTACCATCTGTAAATATAACTTTTACTTCTTGACTATTTTTATTATATTCTATATCTTTAACGGTTTTGTTTTCTGCAGATGGATACACTTGTACTACCCCATTAGCTGTTGAATCTAAATTATATAATTTATTATCTTCTCCTATTATATAAAATGTTTCTACTCCTCTTGAATCATCCATAAATATTTTTTTACCTTTAATATTTATTCCTGAATCATCAACCACTTTAAAATAATCATTATTAGTCCTTGGTATATCAAAAGTATTATCAGAACATATATATACCAAATACTGTACTGTTCCTATACGTGCCACATGATCTTTATTTACCTCTTCATAAGTTTTACCCTCTTTATTAAGAACCTTTCCTGTTTCTGTCATAAAATATGGTCCAGAATATGGTACAGCACCTTCATTTCCTTCAAATGCTATATCAATAATTTTCTCTGATATATTAGCTTTTGTATAAGTTATATTATTTACATCATATGCGCCGTTTACAAATTCTATATTATTACAAATATATACTTCTCCTTTATCATTTACTACAACAAAGCCATTAAAATCATGTCCTGGTAAAGGACAAGCCATTACTGGTGTACCATATTCAAATTTAGCATTTTGCAATTTATTTGCATTTATTTTAACTACGCTATTTTCTACGTATGCTATTTGATTTTTACTTTTGCTTACCCACTCAAAGTCATATTTTTCATATGCTTCTTCTATTACATTTTCATTATCTTTAGAATCCTCAGCATTTTCATTTTGTGTTATATTACTATCTGCATTTGTGTTAGTATTTGTTTTTTCTTCATTTTTTTTACCAAAGTGAACATATCCAAAACTCCATGCAATAGATATTCCTATTATAATTATAAATAAAAATATCATTACTCCTAATATAATATTATATTTTCTGTCTTTATCTGTTTTAAGCTCTTTTGTTTCTTTTTTTGTTTCTTCCATATAAAATACCCCCTATATATTTAAAGTATATAATAAACAAAAAAATATATCAACAAAACATGAGAAATTTTTGCAAAAAAAAATCGCTTAAAGTGATAACTCTAAGCAATCTTTTATATCTATTTATTTTGTTATTCCAAAAATCCTTTATAATGTCTACTAACCATTTGACCTTCAACATTTTTAAGCATTTCAAGAGCAACTGATACTACGATAAGTACTGATGTACCACCGAAACCTATTGCTAAACCTTTCATTCCTAGTTGAACTAGTGCAGGTAATATAGCAACCGCTGCTAGGAAAAATCCTCCTGCCCATGTAATACTAGATAAAACTTTTGAAATGTAATCAGCTGTTTGCTTTCCTGCTCTTATTCCAGGTATAAATCCACCATTTTTCTTTAATTGATTTGACATTTCCACTGGATTTACCATAAACATTGTATAAACAAATGTAAATAATATTATAAGGGCAGTATATATAACTACATATATTAATACAAACCAAACATTCTCTGATTGACCAGAACAAATTTCTGATACAACTCTCCAAAAGCCAGTTGCATTACCTTTTGTAGCTATTTCAATTATTGTACTTGGAAGTACCATAAATGACATTGCAAATATTATTGGCATAACTCCTGCCATTGCAACTTTAATAGGAATATGAGTGTTTTGTCCACCCATCATTTTTCTTCCTACAACTCTCTTTGCATAGTTTACCGGTATTCGCCTTTCTGCCTGTTGAACAAAAACTACACCAGCAACTACTATAATCATAGCTATTATAAGTAATGATACAATTATAGCTTTAACTACTGATAATTTAGCATAACCTAGTAATGCTGCAGCTGCAGCTGGCGCACTAGATACTATACCAGTAAAGATTATAATTGAGATACCATTTCCAATACCATTTTCTGTTATCTTATCTGCAAGCCACATAAGTATTGAAGTTCCTGCAGTTAATGAAACAACAAATAATATCATACCAAATGGTTTACCTATACCAGTTTTAAGTGGTGTTAATAAATAATCATTATATGTAAAGTATAATCCTACTGCTTCTACTATTGCAAATGCTATTGTTAAATATTTTGTATATTTATTTAATTGTTGCTTTCCTGTTTCCCCTTCTTTTGCTAATCTTTCTAGACTAGGTATTACAACTTGTAATAAATTTAATACAATTGAAGCTGTAATATATGGAGATATAGTCATTGCAAATATAGAAAATCTTTTAAATGCTCCACCTGCTATTATATTAATCGTATTTAATATTCCACTTGTAGATGCTCCAACAGCCTCATTAAACGCAAGTTTATTTATTCCTGGAACAACTATATATGTTCCTATACGAAATAGTATTATTATAAGCAAAGTATAAAGTATTTTTTTTCTTATATCCTTAAGTGAGAATAAATCTTTCAATGTTTGAAACATATTACTTCACCTCTGTCTTTCCACCTGCAGCTTCTATTTTTTGTATAGCTGATGCAGAAAATTTTGTTGCCTCAACTGTTAATTTCTTAGTTAAATTACCATTTCCAAGAACTTTAAGGCCATCTAATTTTTTTCTAACAATTCCTTCATTTAATAATAATTCAATATTTACAACTGTTCCATCTTCAAATCTTTCTAAATCTGACACGTTAATAGTTGCATATTCTTTTGCAAAGATATTGTTAAATCCTTTTTTAGGTATTCTTCTCATTAATGGAGTTTGTCCTCCTTCGAATCCTCTTCTTATTTTACCACCAGTTCTTGCTTTTTGACCTTTATGTCCCTTACCAGCAGTTTTTCCAAGACCTGATCCAATACCTCTACCAACTCTTTTAACTTTTGATTTTGCTCCTGCACCTGGTCCTAATTCATGTATTTTCATTTAGGTTTTCCTCCTCTCTAAAACATTTATTATTTATATAATTCAGCTACTGTTTTTCCTCTAAGTCTAGCTATTTCTTCTGGTGTTCTCATTTCTTTTAAAGCTTTCATTGTTGCAAGAACAACGTTTCTGCTATTACGAGAACCTAATGTTTTAGCTGTAACATTTTTTACTCCTGCAAGCTCAAGTACTGGTCTTACTGCTCCACCAGCGATAACTCCTGTACCTTCAACAGCTGGTTTTATTATTACCTTTGATGATCCAAAATTAGTTGTATATTCATGTGGTAATGTACCATTTACTATTGGAACTTTTATTAAATTTCTTTTTGCGTCTTCAGTAGCTTTTTTTATAGCCTCTGGTACTTCAGATGCTTTTCCAGATCCTACTCCAACTCTACCTTTTTCATCACCAACAACTACTAATACGCTAAATCTAAAAGTTCTTCCACCTTTAACAACTTTTGCTACACGGCCAACATAAACAACTTTTTCTTTAAATTCTTGTTTTGTCTCTACCATATTTTTTTCTCCTTCTTCTTAGAATTTTAATCCTGCCTCTCTTGCAGCTTCTGCAAGGGCTTTTACTTTACCATGATATAAATATCCGTTTCTATCGAATACTACTGTATCTATTTTATTTTCAATAGATCTTTTTGCAATTAAAGTTCCAACTTCTTTTGCTGCTTCTATATTTGAAGCTTTTGTTTTAATTTCTTTATCTAAAGTAGAAGCTTGTGCTATTGTTACTCCTTTTGTATCATCTATAAGTTGAGCATATATATTATTCAAACTTCTAGAAACACAAAGTCTTGGTCTTGCTTCAGTGCCTTTTACTTTAGCTCTTACTCTTTTTTGTCTTGCTACTCTTTTAGCTATTTTATCTCTTTTGCTTATCATAGTTTTTTCCCTCCTTTACATTTTGGGTTTATTTCTTACCGCCAGCTTTTCCTTCTTTTCTGATTATTCTTTCGCCATCATATTTTATACCTTTACCTTTATATGGTTCAGGTGGTTTCTTTGCTCTTATATTAGCTGCAAATTGTCCTACTTTTTGATTGTCAATTCCCTTAACAATTATTGTATTTTGATCAGGTACTTCAATTGTTATATCTTCGGTATCTTCAAATTCTACTGGATGAGAAAATCCCAAAGTAAGTACTAATTTTTTACCTTGTTTTGCAGCTCTATATCCTACGCCATTAATTTCTAATTTCTTTTCGTATCCTGATGTTACTCCTGTAATCATGTTAGAAATTAATGTTCTAGTAAGACCATGAAGTGCTTTATAATCATCAGATTGTCTACTAACAGTTATTACATTATTATCTAATGTTGCTGTAATGTGATTATCCATTGTTCTTGATAAAGTTCCTTTTGGACCTTTAACCGTTATATCAGATCCATTTATTGTTACTTCAACACCTTGAGGAACTTCAATTGGTTTTTTTCCTATTCTAGACACTTTCTACTTCCTCCTTACCATATAAATGCCATTACTTCTCCACCTACATTAAGGTTTCTTGCCTGTTTATCAGTTACAATACCTTTTGATGTAGAAATAATTGCTATTCCTAAACCATTTAATACTCTTGGTAGTTCATCTACTTCAGCATATATTCTTAATCCTGGTTTACTTATTCTTTTTAATCCCTGAATTACAGGTTTATTTGCGTCATACTTTAGCTCTATTCTTATTGTTTTATGACTTCCATTTTCAGCTATTTCAACATTTGAAACATAACCTTCACTTAGAAGTATCTTTGCTATTTCATTTTTAACTTTAGAATAAGGAACATCTACAGTTTGATGTTTTTGCTTATTTGCATTTCTTATTCTTGTTAACATATCTGCAATAGAGTCTGTCACGTTTACGTTCATTCTTAAGTTACCTCCTTTTTTTATTACCAGCTTGCTTTTTTAACGCCTGGTATTTCTCCGTTATATGCTAATTTTCTAAAGCAAAGTCTACAGATACCATATTTTCTCATATATGAATGTGGTCTTCCGCATATTTTACATCTATTATAGTATCTTGTACTGAACTTAGGTTCACGCTGTTGTTTAGCAATCATTGATTTTTTTGCCATGCTTCTACCTCCCTAGTGTTTTGCAAAAGGCAATCCAAGCATTTCTAGTAGTGCTTGAGCCTCACTATCAGTTTTAGCAGTTGTTACAAATATAATGTCCATTCCTCTTGCTTTATCTATTTTATCATATTCTATTTCAGGGAATATCAATTGTTCTTTTACACCTAAAGCATAATTTCCTCTTCCGTCAAAAGATTTTGTTGATACTCCTTTAAAATCTCTAACTCGTGGTAATGCAACATTAAAAAATCCTGTAGCAAATTCATACATTTTTTCACTTCTTAAAGTTACTTTACATCCAATATTCATTCCTTCTCTTAGTTTAAAAGCTGCTATTGATTTTTTTGCTTTAGTTGCAATTGGTTTTTGACCTGATATAGTTTCTAAATCTCTCATAGCTGTTTCTAAAGCTTTTGAACTTTCTTTTACATCAGATACTCCCATATTAATAACTATCTTTTCTAATTTTGGCACTTGCATTATTGATTTATATCCAAATTTTTCTTTTAATGCAGGTACAATCTCTTTTTTGTATCTTTCTTCAAGATTCATTTAGGTTTCCCCCCTTTTACTTTAATGTTATTTAATATCTTCTTTACATTTTCTACAGAATCTTACTCTTTTACCATCTACGATCTTTATTCCTATTTTTGTTCCTCTTTCGCATTTTGGACAATAATAGCTAACTTTAGATACGTTTATAGGTGCTTCTCTTTTTATAATTCCAGATTCTTGACCTTGTTTTCTTGGTTTTACATGTCTTGTTCTAACATTTATTCCTTCGACAAGTACTTTATTTTCTTTTCTTAATACAGAAAGAACTTTACCTTTTTTTCTTTCTTCTTTATTTTTTACATCTAATATTACTGTATCTCCAACTCTAAGTTTAATTTTTGATGTATTAACTGTATTTTTCTTCATTTTTCGTCACCCCCAAATATTATAGTACTTCTGGTGCTAAAGATATGATTTTCATATAATCATCATCTCTAAGTTCTCTCGCAACAGGCCCAAATATACGAGTACCTCTTGGAGTTTTATCTTCTTTTATTACAACTGCTGCATTTTCGTCAAATCTAATATATGATCCATCTTCTCTTCTTAATCCTCTTTTAGTTCTAACAATAACAGCCTTAACTACGTCACCTTTTTTAACAACGCCTCCTGGTATTGCTTTTTTAACTGAAGCTACAACTACATCTCCGATGTTTCCCCATTTTCTATGGTGTCCACCTAAAACTCTAATACACATTAACTCTTTTGCTCCAGTGTTGTCAGCAACCTTTAATAATGATTGTTGTTGTATCATAGCGCGTTTCTCCTCCTTTTCTATTACTTAGCCTTTTCAACTATTCTTACTAATCTGTATCTCTTATCACGACTAAGTGGTCTTGTTTCCATCACTTCTACAGTGTCACCTATGCCACATTCGTTATTTTCATCATGAGCCTTTACTTTTAATGTTTCATTTTGAATTTTGTTATAAAGCGGATGTTTAAACTTAGTGTCTATTCTTACAACTATTGTCTTATCCATTTTATTTGATACTACTTTACCAATTTTTGTTTTTCTAGCATTTCTTTCCACTAAACTTTACCTCCTATTCTTTATTTCCTATCTCAATCTTTGTTAAAGCTGTATTAACTCTTGCAATATTTCTTTTTGTTTCTTTTATTTTATTTGGATTATCAAGACCATTCATTGCAAGACCAAATCTTAGCTTAAACAATTCTTGTTTTAATTCTTTTAATTCTTTTTGTAATTCATCTTTATTCATTTTATTATATTTTTCCATCTTTTTATTCATGAGCTGTACCTCCCACGTCTTCTCTTGTAACAATTTTACATCTAATAGGAAGTTTATGAATTGCTTTTCTTAGCGCTTCTCTAGAATCTGCTTCATTTAATCCTGATATTTCAAATAATATTCTTCCCGTTTTTACTGGAGCAACAAAGTATTCTGGGTTACCTTTACCAGATCCCATACGTGTTTCTGCTGCCTTTTTAGTAATTGGTTTATCAGGAAATATTTTTATCCACATATTACCAACTTTTTTAGTATATCTTGAAAGTGTTATTCTTGCTGATTCTATTTGATTAGCTGTTATCCATGCTGGTTCTAACGCTTGAATACCATATTCTCCATGAGTTAAAGTTGTTCCGCGATAAGCTTTTCCTTTTCCAACTCCCTTTTGTACTTTTCTATACTTAGTTCTTTTTGGTGATAACATAATTATTTACCTCCTTTTGCTTCTTTTTTTGCAGGTAAAACTTCACCTTTATATATCCATACTTTAACACCAATAATACCATATGTTGTCTTTGCTTCTGCAAATCCATAATCTATATCAGCTCTTAAAGTTTGTAAAGGAATTGTTCCTTCGCTATAATGTTCACTTCTTGCGATTTCAGCACCACCAAGACGTCCTGAAACTTGAGTTTTAATACCTAAAGCTCCTGCTTTCATTGTTCTTGACATGCATTGTTTCATTGCTCTTCTAAAAGATATTCTCTTTTCAAGTTGAGCCGCAATATTTTCAGCAACAAGTGTAGCGTCTAAATCTGTGTTTTTTATTTCAACTATATTTATTGCTACATTTTTACCTGTCATTTTATCTAATTTAGCTTTTAGTTCTTCTATTGCTGCTCCACCTTTTCCTATAATCATTCCTGGTTTTGCAGTATAAAGATTAACTTTTACTTCTTTATTTTTTCTTTCGATATCTATTTTAGATATTCCAGCTGGTTTTAAAAGTTTCTTTAAATAGACACGAATTTTATTATCTTCAACTAAAGTGTCTGCAAAGTCTTGTTTGTTTGCATACCATTTAGAAGACCAGTCTTTTATAATTCCAACTCTTAAACCATGTGGACTTACTTTTTGACCCATAAATAGTTTCCCTCCTTTATTAGTTAGCCTCTTTCAATACTATTGTTATATGGCTAGTTCTTTTTCTAATTTGATAAGCTCTTCCTTGAGCTCTTGGCATTATTCTTTTTAATGTAGGTCCTTGATTTGCATATGCTTCTGCAACATATAATTTAGTTTCATCCATTTGATGATTATTCGTTGCATTAGCAATTGCTGATTTTAATAATTTTCCTATTATTGGAGCTGCTGCTTTATTAGTATACTTTAATATAGCGCTAGCTTCTTTAACTGGTTTACCTTTTATAAGGTCAATTACAATCTTAACTTTTCTGCTACTTATTCTAGCATATTTAAGCTCTGCTCTTGCTTCCATTTAAGGCTTCCTCCTTACTTATACTCTTTATTTCTTTAACTTGCTTTTTTTATCTCCTGCATGACCTCTAAATAATCTTGTTGGAGCAAATTCTCCTAATTTGTGTCCTACCATTTCCTCAGTAATGTACACTGGAACATGTTTTCTTCCGTCATGTACTGCAATTGTGTGTCCAATCATTTGAGGATAAATTGTAGAAGATCTTGACCATGTTTTTAAAGCTACTTTTTTATCTTCTTCATTCATTTTTTCTATTCTAGCTAAAAGTTTGCTATCAACGTAAGGTCCTTTTTTAAGCGATCTTGACATAGACTTTACCTCCCAATTTATTATTTACTATTTCTTCTCTTAACAATGAATTTATCTGTTCTATGGTTTTTCTTACGAGTCTTATAACCAAGTGCTGGTTTACCCCAAGGAGTAACAGGTCCTGGTCTTCCAACTGGAGCCTTACCTTCACCACCACCATGAGGGTGATCACAAGGATTCATTACACTACCTCTTACAGTAGGTCTTATTCCCATATGTCTTTTTCTTCCAGCTTTACCAATTACAACATTTGAATGATCTGTATTACCTACAACACCAATTGTCGCTTTACAGTCGGCTGGTATTAATCTCATTTCACCAGAAGGCATTCTAATATGTGCATATTTACCTTCTTTTGCCATAAGTTGTGCTGCACTTCCTGCACTTCTAACGAGTTGTGCTCCTTTACCTTTATGCATTTCTATATTATGTATCATTGTACCAACAGGTATTGATTTAATTGGCATACAATTTCCCGGTTTAATGTCTGCTGACTCAGCTGAGATTACTTTGTCTCCATCAGTTAATCCAATAGGTGCAATTATATATGCTTTTTCACCATCTTGGTATTCTATTAAAGCAATATTGGCACTTCTGTTTGGATCATATTCAATTCCAATTACAGTAGCTTCCATATCTACTTTGTTTCTTTTAAAATCAATTATTCTATATTTTCTTCTAGCACCGCCACCTTGATGTCTAACAGTTATTTTTCCAGATGCATTTCTTCCAGAATTTTTCTTAACTTTTGAAAGTAAAGATTTTTCTGGAGTATGTTTTGTTATTTCATCGTAAGTTAAAACTGTCATTTGTCTTCTAGATGGAGTAACTGGTTTAAATGATTTTATTCCCACTTTGATTTCCTCCTTTTACTACTTAGCAAATGCTGAGCTGATTTCTTCTATTTCTGTTTTATATTTTTTATTACTTGTTACGACTTTTCCACCCTTAGTCATGTATTTTTCCTCAGATGGATTTGTATCGATTTGTACGATTGCTTTTTTCCAAGCTTTTGTCTTTCCTAGGTGCGCTCCAACTCTTTTTTTCTTACCATCGTATCTTAATGTGTTAACTTTCTTTACTTTAACAGAAAATAATTTTTCAACTGCATCTTTGATTTCTAACTTAGTAGCGTCTAAAGCTACCTCAAAAGTATATTTACCATCTGCCATTGCTTGATAACTTTTTTCAGTTATTATTGGCTTTATAATTATATCTTCTGCAAATTTCATATTATGCGTACACCTCCTCTAGGCTCTTTACAGCTTGAACATCAATAACTAATTTTTCATATTTTAATAAATCGTATACATTTATTGTATTTACTAATGTTGTTTTAACATTCTTAATGTTTCTGCTTGACGCTTGAACGTTCAAGTTTTTTTCATTTAACATTATTAAAGCTTTTTCGGCTTTTAAATTTTTAAGTGTTTTTACCATCTCTGCTGTTTTTATATTTTTCATTTCAATCTTATCAACTACAACTATATTACCTTCAGATAATTTTGATGTAAGAACTGATTTTATAGCAAGTGCTCTTACTTTCTTAGGTATAGTATATCTATATGATCTTGGTTTTGGTCCAAGCGCAATACCACCCTTTATCCATTGTGGTGCTCTAATACTTCCTTGCCTTGCTCTACCTGTTCCTTTTTGTCTCCATGGTTTTTTACCACCGCCACGAACTTCAGCTCTTGTTTTTGTGCTTTGAGTTCCTTGTCTTTGATTAGCTAGAAAATTAACTAAAGCTTCATGAACTACAATTTCATTTACTTCTACTCCAAAAACTGCTTCGGAAAGTTCGATATCTGATACTTTTTTACCCTTCATATCTAATACATCTGTTTTTAGCATTATATTTCCTCCTCCCTATACTAGTTTGACTTTACACTTTTTTTAATATTTAATATAGCTCCTTTAGCTCCAGGAACTGATCCTTTTACTAATATAGCTCTTTTATCTGCATCTACTTTAATCACTTTTAAGTTAAGTACAGCTCTATTTACACTACCCATATGTCCTGGAAGCTTTTTACCTTTAAATACTCTACCTGGTGTAGAAGTTGCTCCCATTGAACCTGGTCTTCTATGATAATTAGAACCGTGTGATGATGGTCCTCTATGCTGACCATGTCTTTTAATATTTCCTTGGAATCCTTTACCTTTTGAAACACCTCTAACATCAACTGTTTCTCCGTCTTCGAATACTGTTAAGTCAATTTCTTTTCCTATTTCATATTCATCAATATTATCAACTTTGATTTCTTTTAAATTCCTTTTTACAGGTACTCCTGCTTTTGCAAATATTCCTTTTTGCGGTTTATTTACATTTTTCTCTTTAATTTCTCCAAAGCTAACTACCAACGCATTGTAGCCTTCTTTTTCAGCAGTTTTTTTGGCAACTATTGTCATAGGCTCTACTTCTATAACAGTTACAGGAATAGCAATTCCATCTTCAGAAAAAATTTGAGTCATTCCAATTTTTTTACCGTAAACTTCTTTCATTTTAATCCTCCCTTTTTTATTTAAACTTTTTAGTTAACTCTTTGTGTGTCATATTTAGCATAGGGTTATCTCACTTGCCTGACTACTAGCCAGGATGACTACTAAATATTATTAAAGTTTAACTTCGATTTCAACACCAGCTGGCATATCTATTGCCATCAAAGCATCTACAGTTGCTTGATTTGGAGCAACTACATCAATAACTCTTTTATGTGTTCTCATCTCAAACTGTTCTCTAGAATCTTTATGTTTATGAGGACTACGTAATATTGTTATTATTTCTTTTTTAGTTGGTAATGGTATAGGTCCAGAAACCACCGCTCCAGAATTTCTAGCCACATCAACTATCTTAGATGCTGTCTGCTCTAATATTACATGGTCATAAGCTTTTAATCTTATTCTCATTTTAGATACATTTGTTTTTGCCATTTTTATCTCTCCTTTACTATAATTTCAAGGACTCGCAAGTTTTACACCACCCCGTGTGTTTCATAATTAACTCGTAATAAAAGCCAAATTCAAAGTTGTTTTTAAATTTGGCAAATACAAATTATATACTTGCCGCCCGATTTTAAATCAGACATGCTCCATGGAAGTTCCCTACCTCTTTGGGTAGCCACATCCCACTTCTACGCAAATCAACAAATATATTATAAACTATGTATACATAAAAATCAATAGTTTTCCCTAAATTTTAGTAAACTTTTAAGTTTTGTAATAATGTTGTCATATTATGTTGTAAAATAGCAATTGATAAATAAAAAATTAAATCTTAAATAAGCATATATATACAATTATATTATTAGAGACGTTTTGTAATATTTACGTAACATATATTTAATATATTTGTAGTTGATTTTGTAATGAATTAGATGTAACATTTAATTGCAAGAAGGACATTTGTGGACTCTTCCTTTCCCACAAATATATTTAACCGCCCTTGTTAAATTGTTCTTCTTTTGATTCTCTTTGCGTAAACTAATCTGATTAGATTAAACCAAAGAAGTATGTTTTAAACAGAAATACATACAGCAAAAAACAGATGCTTTTATTTCTCTGAGGCATCTGTTTTTATACATTTTATTAATCTTTTTTGGTATATTTTACATGCGTATAACTAATATCACCATTTCTAAATTTACCTAGAACATTTAACTTCCACTCATCTTTATTAAACTCTGGGAAATATACGTCTGCACTTTTATCTTCTGCATCAACTTCTGTAAGATACATAAAATCACATATGTCTATAAACATAGCATACATACTAGCGCCACCTATAATATATACATCATCCTCTTTTGCGATTTTTTTTAAATAAGAAAGTAACCTATCTTTATCACAAAAAACTGTCGAAGTACTTACATCTTTATTAAAGCCATTATTAGCGGAAAGTATAACATGCTTTCTTCCAGGTAATAATTTAGGAAGTGAATTAAAAGTCTTTTTACCCATAATTATAATTTTACCCATAGTAATTTGTTTAAAAAAGCTTAAATCCTCAGGTAAATTCCATATTAATTTTCCGTCTTTCCCAAGTTCTCTATTTTTCCCTATAGCAGCTATCATTCCTATCATATTATTCCTCCTCTATATTGATATTTCCATAGGTACTTTTCCAAGATGTTCATAACCAATAAGTTTTATGTCTTTAAACTCTTTAGAATTATCAAATTGAAAGAAATCCTTTATATCTGGATTCAACCAAAGCTTAGGCGCTGATTTCGCATATTTTCTTCTTCCTATCATTTCTTTTATTGCAGAAATATGTTTACAATAAATATGCGCATCTGTAATCTGATAAATCATTTTACCAGGTTTTAATCCAGTAACTTGCGCAATCATACAAAGAAAAGTTGCATATTGAGTTACATTATACGGAAGGCCCAATCCAACATCACAAGATCGTTGTGTTACTCTTATATGAAGAATATCTTCATCAACTATAAACTGACTTCCATATACACAAGGAGGAAGAACAGCCGTATTAAAATATTCTTCTTGCCATAAGTCAATTATATTTCTTCTACTTTCAGGATTATTTTTTATAATTTCAATGTTTTTTTGGGGCCAGCCAAATTTTTTAGCAATCCAACCATAAGCAGTTCCTATTGTTCCCGCAAATTCTTTTCCTATAACTCTATTCGAGCCGTCTTGTCTATAAACACCGTCTTGGTCAACTTCCCATTCGTTCCAAATGTTAATCCCTCTTTCTTTAAGCCATGAAACTTTATTACTTTGTGCTTGATAAATCCAAAGAAGCTCTGTCACTGGTCCTCTAATCCCAACGCTTTTTACACTAAGAACGGGGAACTCTTTATCAATATCGAATTCAAATGTATGGCCAAGTATCCTTAATGTATCATCACCAGTACGATTATGATGAAGTTTCCCCTCCTTAAGAATTCTTTCGCAGAGATCTAAATACATATCATCCCATTTAGACACATTACATTCCTCCTATTATTTTATTTTTTACAGTCTCATATACTTCATCAGAAATGTCCTCTATAGTTCTCATTGCGTCATTTTTTACACATTCTACCACATACCAACCTAGCATTTCCGCCGTCATATCCCCAGAAATACTTGCTTTTCTTAAGTGATTTTTGTCTGATTCATGAATATCCTGTTTCTCCCCTCCTGTTATTTTATTTTTTCTATTTTCTCTAAGAGTTTCTGTATATTCTACAGGGACTCTTAAATAAATAACCAAATCAGGTCTTGGAATGGCAAAATCCTCATGTTCGATATTATCTAACCATCTAATAAAATCAGCTAACTTTTTCTTTGCTAATTTTTCATCACTTTCTTCTGCAATAAGCTTTGCACCTTGGTGAATTATATTAGAACCACTATATCTGTCAAAAACCATTAATGTTTCTCCTAGGGTGTACATTTCTTCTATATCTTTTTTATATGTAATATATCTGTCTGCTGCATAAAAAATAGAAGCTGCCTTTGGGCTTATATCATTTGCTTCTTTTGAAATCTCTCCATTTAAATACATTTTAACGAGAGCAGATGAATTACTATCGTACTTTGGAAAAGATGTTGTATACACTTTATATCCATCTTTTTTTAACCTTTCTATAAGCATAGCTACTTGTGTTGCTTTTCCGCTTCCGTCTGTTCCTTCAATCACAATGATTTTACTCTTTTTCATAAAACACTCTCCTAATTAGTTACTAGCTAAAAACTTTTTATTGCCCTTTTTTCTTTTAACCAGATTATATCATCTTGCATTTAAAAATCAACTAAATTTATATAAAAATATATTTTTTTATTGCATAATAATAAATTATGTAATATTACTTGATTTTAAAAAAAAATTATGTTAAAATATCGTTTGTAAAAAATTACTTATGGATACTTAAGGAGGTGCAAACACAATGCCTAACATTAAATCAGCAAAAAAAAGAGTAAAAGTAAATGATACAAAAGCTCAAGAAAACAAAAAAATAAAGAAACAATATAGAGAAGCTGTTAAAGCTTTTGAAGCAGCTGTAGAGAATGGTGATAAAAATATAAATGAATTATATATCGCTGCATCTAGCGCAGTTGATAAAGCATGGTCTAAAGGTGTATTAAAAAGAAATACTGCATCTAGAAAGATAGCAAACATGGCTAAAAAAGTAAAATAATAAATTTCAAAGGGAGTCAATTTGGCTCCCTTTTTATTATATTTAAATCATGCTCATAACTACAAAGAATAGTATGAATATTATCATATAATAATTTGTAACTATATTTTTTAAATTAATATCTGTTTTAGTTATATTATCTATCTTAAATACTTTTCTATTTTTAATTATATTAATCACTAATACAATTCCACCAATAACTGCAATACCTATATATAAATAATTTATTATATTAGATATTTGCTGATTATTTTCGTTTATTAAAAGCAGTGCTTGTGTTCCATTATTTATAAAGTGTAGTAACATAGCTGGAATTAAGCTTCCTGTTTTAATAACAAGATATGAAAACAATATACCTATTAATATTGCATTTACTGCTTGAGGAATATTCATATGCATAAACCCAAACATTATTGATGTAAAGAATATTGCAAATAATGTTCCATATTTTTTAGCCCCATCTAACATTACTTTTCTAAATAATATTTCTTCTAATATTGCAGGAAGTACTGCAATTTCTATAATAAATAATATATAACCTACTATGCTTTTATCGAAGAATAAAGCACTATCTATCATTGTTGGATTTATATTCATTTTACTTATTAAAAGTTCAACTACTATTCCTATCAAATACATTATAGGAAAAGCCATTAAAGTCCATAATAACTTCTTGCCTATTTTAATATTTTCTTTTTTCTTTACTTTATTATATGAAATATCTAAATATCCTTTTAATGTCAAAATTGGTAATATAAATGACAATGCAAATATTAATGCAACCGCTATAACATTCTGATTTAATGATGCGTTTGGCATAAAGAAAGCAAGTGCAAGTCCAAGTACCGATTGTATTAATATAATAAGTAACATACTTATTGATACTCCTGTTACAAATTTTCTTGTATTGCTTTTCTTTACTTTATTTAATTCCTCTTCCATTATTTCTAGTTTTTCATCATGCTTTTCTTCTTTACGTGGTCCTAAATCAAGTATATCCTGTTTAAATTTTTTACTTACTATATTCATAGTTATTATTATAGCAATTATTAATATTAATATAGAAATAATTACTTCAGTTATACTTACAACTCCATTTAAATAATTTGAAGGCATTGCAAACATTGAAAATACAGGTATATTTGATATTATTTTTGTAAATATATTATTGACTTCTGACGTAAACATTGCTACAACATATGCAACTATAATCATAGTTAATGTTATTGACTGAGAATTATCCATTTCATTTATACTTTTTACTTTCGCTGTCATTCCGGCTTGTATATATGAAAGTAATGTAGAAGTAAGTAATATGTATATAAATGAAAGAACTACATATTTTACAACTTGTACATCAATTCCAAATATTGCTCCTGACATCATAGCCACTTCAGGATTTACATTTGCACTAACATTAACTTCAAAAATGTTATTTAAAACAGTATTTAATAACATACCTAAAAGCAAATATAACACCATAAAAGCCATATTAGCTAGTGTCTTTAAATTAGCTCCTAGGACTTTCCCATTTAGATAGTCCTTTGAAGATACTGATGTAAATATATATTCTGCACTTTTAGAAGTCTTTTCATTTGCTATTTGAGATGCTACGGCAGAAGTGCCAAATACAATAAGGCCATATATTACCATTATCATAATTGTTTTTACAATATAATAATCACCATTTACTACACTATCTGTATCTATTATCTTCTTTTCTATGTATACATCTGAATTATATTTTTGAATATCTGCTTCAGATATACCATATTTTCTCTCTATTTCATCATTTCTAACATCTCTCATTGCAGAAGATATTAAATTGTACATTTTTCCATCTAAAGATTTTTTTGATATTATTTCAAGATATTTGTCTCCATCTTCTTTTTGTAATACTTTTACAATTATCTCATCTTTTTTAATATTATCTTCATTATATTCTATATTTGTTGATATCTTTTCCACACTTTTAACATTATCAACGCTTAACTGCTTTTCTAATGCTGGATATAAATAATTTTCGTTGTCTAATACTTTTACGTCATACATTGTTCCTTTAAACATATCATTTTGCTTAAAAATTTCTTTTACTGTTGTAAAATTTGTAGCAATTAATATTACAACAAGTAAAATTATATTATATATTATAAATCCTTTACTTTTCATTGAATTTATAAAACTAAATTTTGCAATATTCATACTATTTTTATTTACCATTTTGTCCACCAACCTTGTCTATAAATATATCATTTAAAGATAAGTTTTCTATTTTTATGTCTGCCTTGTCTATACCATTATTTTGTATATATTCTTCTAATTTATCTTTCAATATTATTTTTTCAACTTTTTCTTTTCCTATTTTATATATAATTTTTTGCTTAGGATATTCTTTCTTTATTTTGTCTAAATTACCATAACATAATGTTTTACCTTTATCTATTAAAAGTATATCGTCACAAAATAATTCTACATGCTCCATTCTATGAGAAGAAAATATTATTGCTTTCCCCTCTTTTTTTAATTCTAACAATATTTCCTTAAACATTTCCACTCCCAAAGGATCTAAGCCAGAAAAAGGCTCGTCTAAAATTATCAATTCTGGATCATGTAAAATTGATACTATAAATTGTATCCTTTGCCTATTTCCTTTACTTAATTCTTTTATTTTTCTATTCATATACTCTACTATATCAAATTTAACAAGCCATTTATTTAAGCTTTCTAAAATTTCTTCATTTGTCATTCCTTTTAAACTACCATAAAAGCATACTTGTTCATATACTGTTAATTCTTGTGACAAACTTCCTTCTTCTGGTAAAAAGCCTATTTTTTTACTATCATTAATATTGTATTCTTTTCCATCTATCAATATTTTTCCTTCATCTGCATTCAATATACCTAGTATCATTCTAAATATTGTAGATTTACCAGCACCATTTTTACCAAGAAGACCTAAAATTGTACCTTTAGATAAATTAAAACTCACATCATCTACAGCAACTACTTCCGCAAATTTTTTATAAAGATTTTGTGCTTCTAACATATATAATCAATTCCCTTCCAATGTATTTTTATTCCAATATATATTACACCAAACATATTGTTTTTACAAGAAATTTATTAAAAAATACTGCCCTTTTATAAAGGCAGTACTCTCAATATATCGTTTGGAATTGAGATCATATTAAACAAATACCCTTCTATATATTTAACTTTTTAGGGTTTTAAAGCTAAACTCATCTCTACTTCCTAGAATCGTCTTAAATAATTTATTTTGTTCTAATTAAACTTTATTTTTAATGTTTACATTTTATTATATATTTCTAAAAATTTCAACATTTTTCTCTGATTTTATATAAAATTATATATCATTGTTTATGTAATTAAAACTTCAAAAAGAATAACCAGAAACCTATAGTCCTGGCATCCCTTCTCTATACTGGCCCCTTGTTTGAACACCTCCTATACCTTTTAAACCTTCTCTAGTATTAGCTATTATTCCAGCAAGCGGAACAAATTTATCTACCGGTGTATACGCTACCGATTCGGCAACTATTATTGGGTCTAACATATCAATAAGTACTCTTTTGGGAGCACTAGCAAAATTAGCTCCTGCACTTAATATTGCTTCATAATATGATTGACAAGCTCCTGCAAATATAACTAAGTTATCTAAATTATGTTCATATCTTCTTGCTTCTAATACTGCTTCTATAAAATATTTAGAAGTTTTATAATTATCTATATTGTATATATCATTTCTTTTTCTTATAAAAGCATCATGACCTGTCATAACAAGTATATTAGGTCTAATTCTAGTAAGTAAATTATATATATATTTAGGTTGCTCTGCTTCCTTCACATGATATGCATGAGCTACTAGTCCCATTTTTTTATATGTTTCTTTGCATCTAACCGCATATTCTCCATCACCATCTAAATGCATTATTATACCCGGTTTTTTATATATACTTTCTTTTTGATATACATCTAATCTACCATTTTTTTGGAATTGTCTATCATAATTGATTGCATAGTCCCTTATATTAAATCTACTGCTTAAATTAGAATAACATCTATTTAATTTAAGTCTTGCATGATCTTCTTGAATCTTTTGTATTTTCGATATTTCTTCTGGCGTCATTAGTTTTAAATCATATATAGGAGCATCTGCTATTATTCTTACTGTCATTCCAACCAGATCTACCATATCATCATATATATTAGATACTCTAAAGAGTACGTCATATCCATAAGATTTTCTTGCTACAATATCTCCAACTTTTAGCCTTATCATTAAAAATCACCTCATATCATATTTTATGATATGAGGTGCAAGGCTGTGATAAAGATTATAAATATTTTTGAACGTATTCAGATAAATCTTTCATTTCATGACTTGAAATGCATCCTTGTAACTGATGCACTTTATCAATTTTCATTTTATATATGTGTTTGATATCTACAAAACTTCGTTTAGTTTTTTCACCGTACAATTTAAAATTATCTATAATATAGAATGTATTTTTCCGCTTGCCAAGTTTACTAGATGAAACTTTTAAACATAGAATATCCTCTTCTAAATCATCTATATCATTTAATATAATAAATGGATGTCCTTTTATCCTAGTATCTAAAGATTTAGTTCCATCATAATTATATAGCTCAACGTTGTTAATAAATATTATATCCCCTCTATTGTATATGAGTCCCATAATATCACTCTCCTAATTATTATACTAGCAAAAGATATATTAATATCTAAACTATTATACATATTATAAAAATATTGTAGCATATTTTAAAAATTTTTTCAATTATAACGAATTTGAGGAACAAATATTTTATTTTATCCTAAAGCTACATCTAAAATCATCATCACTACAAATCCAATTGCTACTCCTATTGTACCTATATTAGAATGTTCGCCTGCTTGTGACTCTGGTATTAATTCTTCCACTACTACATAAATCATTGCTCCAGCTGCGAAAGATAAAATATATGGTAATATTGGTACTACTGTACTAGTAAGAATAATTGTAAAAATTGCTGCAATAGGCTCTACTATTCCTGATAGAACACCATAAATAAAAGCTTTTGTTTTAGACATCCCTTCATTTTTTAATGGCATTGATATTATAGCTCCTTCTGGAAAGTTTTGAATTGCTATTCCTATAGAAAGTGCTATTGCACCTGCTAATGTAATTCCACTATTTTGTGTAAATACCCCAGCAAATAAAACGCCTACTGCCATTCCTTCTGGTATATTATGAAGTGTAACAGCTAAAACCAACATTGTAGTTTTTTTTAATTTTGTTTTAATCCCTTCTGGTTTATCTGTTTTTAAATGTAAATGAGGTATTATACTATCTAATGTTAATAGAAAAAATATTCCTAATAAAAAACCAAGCGCTGCTGGTATCCATGCTATTTTCCCTTGTTTTTCTGCCATATCAATTGCTGGAATTAAAAGTGACCATATAGAAGCTGCAATCATAACACCCGATGCAAATCCCAATAAAAGCTTTTCTATTTTTTTATTCATTTCTTCTCTTATTAGGAAAACCATTAAAGCTCCTAATGTCGTTCCAATAAATGGTATTAATAAACCTACTAACGTATTCAATTTTTTCTCCTTTCTAAATTTTTTCTTATTTATTACTAATTATTTTGTTAAAAAAAATCAAATCTATTACTTAAATAGTTTGATTTTCAGTTTTTTATACACTTTTCCAAAATAATGCATTATCTTTAATGATAATTTCTATTCTGCTTTTATCTTTTAACCAAGCCAAATATGATTTTACTGTACTCCCTACAAGGACATACTGATTGATATTTAAGCTTAAATTATATTTATCAAATAATTTTTTTAATAAACTATCAAATGTTTGTTGCTTTTTACAAATTTCTAATATTGTATCTTCTATTTCATGAATTTTATTTCTATTAATTTGAATTAAATGAGATATATCATTAGTAGCTTCACAATGAGAAGGAATATATAATTTTCCATTTAAATTTTGTAACATATCTAATGTATTTAAATACTCTTGTACATCATATATAAAGAAAATATGATATTTTTCAATAGTTTGCTCACTAAAAAGGCTGTCCCCTAAAAAATATATATCATCTGGAGTCTTAATTCCTATCATATCAAGAAAGTGTCCTTTTAAATTAAAATATTCTAACTCCTTTGGACGATATTTTTCTATATTTTCTACTTCACTTTCTTTTGCCATTAAAAATTTGTTCGTTAATTCTTTCATTGGATATCCTCCGTATAACAAAGTAGGCTCTAGAATTGGTGACTTAATAAAATAATTTTCTATTCCATAAGAAAGAATCTGACAATTTGTTTTTCCTTGTATAAACCTATTTCCTCCAATATGGTCAGCGTTAGAATGCGTATTGATAATTCCTTTCACCTTCCAATGCTTTTCTTCTATTATTTTTAATATTTTTTTACCTAAATCTTTATCATTTCCAGAATCAATTAACCAAACATCTTTTTCATTTTCTTTATAAATACCTATGTTAGTAGCATTTTTAATATAATAAGTTTTTTCTCCCACTTGAACTAGATCTAACATTTTTACCACTTCTCTTTCTACAATATCTTTTTCGCTTTTATATTAATGTTTTGTAATATATTTTATGTATTTTTGATAAAAATTCTTCTCCATTTTAATATATTAATTACTTGTATATTTTTAACTTGTTATATATTCTTTTTACTTAAGTTCAAATCAAGTTTATCATAAAGATATTTAATCTTCAATATTTCTCTTTTTATAATCTTATTTTTGTATATTTAACAGCTTATCAATTACTCTATTTATATCATCTTCAACTAATACTGATTTATCTTCTATGTCAAAAAGTGTCCTACAATTATCTTTATTTATTCTTATTAAATTCCAATTTTTATTTTCATACACCATTTTTTCAAAAGGTATCCTTATAATTCCTGGCGTATTATATCCAACTCCTAGTTCTAACACTACTACCCTTTTCCCATCTAATTTATTTAAAAAGTCACTATATTTTTTATGCTGCTGATGCCATTTGTTGTCTTCAACAAAATAATCGTCCTTCCTTAAATTTACTTCCATATATTCTCCACATACAGGACATTTAGGTACAAGCTCTGTTGGAACTTTTAAATTTGTAGTTGCTTTTAACATTTTATATACCATTTCTGTATCATCATACAAAGTATTATGACATGCTTTACTACATTGAATATATTTATAACTTCCTTGCGTAGCAAATATTTTTTCTTTATCAAATCCAGATTTTAAAAACTGGTCATCCACATTTGTAGTAATAACAAAATACTCTTTATTTTTTACTAATTTTAAAATATTTTTATACAACTTTGCACCTGACATTCCAGTATTATTTAGATATATATGCTTTGCCCAATAAGCCCATTTTCTTCTTCTGTTCATCATATTTTATATTTTCATTTACTTTTATACTTTTATTTTCATTTAACAAATAGTCTATTAAATAATCTATCTTATTCATAATATTATCACCTCATTTATATTTGCAAAAAGGATGCTAAAATTTGCATCCTTTTACTGCTATACCAAAAGCAATTTTGCCTTCGTTTTATAGACTCAAAGTCAATATATGTAGTTTATATTAGGACTTCTTTTTATTTTAATTAAATTTTGCTAAACTTTCTTCAATTTTTTCTAATATTTCAGTATATTTTTTTACTTTTTCTTTTTCAGCTAAAATAAGTTTTTCAGGAGCTTTTGCAACAAATGAATCGTTTGAAAGCATTTTATTTGCTCTTTCAAGTTCTTTTTCAGCTTTTTCTTTATCTTCTAAAAGTTTAGTTTTTTCTTTATCCTTATCTATAACAGAGGTCATATCTAAATACATATCTATATTTTGTGTATGAACTACTGTCATATTAGACAAGCTTTCTATATCAAATTTTTCTACAACATCTAAACTTTCTAAATATGCCATTTTCATTATCATATCTTTAGATTCATTAATTTTATTACTATATGATTTGCTTATTATAACAGCTTTTGTCTTTTTACTATTAGGAATATTAGACTCTGAACGTATATTCCTTATTTGTCTTATACATTCTAATTCCTCATCAACTAATTTCTTATCTTCTATAAAATTGAATTTAGGATTTACTTCTGGCCATTTAGCTATCATTATACTTTCATCATCGTGCATTAAGTTCATATATATTTCTTCTGTTATAAATGGCATATATGGATGTAATAACTTTAATGTATTTATAAGCAAATAATTAAGTACACATACTGCCTCTTTATATCCTTTTTTGTTTTCGTCGTATAATCTTGGCTTACACATTTCTATATATACATCACAAATATCCGCCCACATAAAGTCATATATTGTTTGCAGTGCAACTCCAATCTCATAGTTTGTTATATTATCTGTTACTTCTTTTATAACTAAATTTAACTTTGTAAGTATCCTCTTATCTTCTGGAAGTAGATTATCTATATTTATATCAACATTTTCTTGCTTTTCTATATAACTTAAACTAAATCTTGCAGCATTCCATATTTTATTTGCAAAATTTGCACCAGCTTCAACCTTTTCAGGCATATATCTTATATCATTTCCTGCAGATATATTTTGAGTTAAAGAAAATCTTAATGCATCTGTTCCATATTTATCTATAACTTCTAGCGGATCTACACCGTTACCTAATGATTTAGACATTTTTCTTCCTTGAGAGTCACGAACAAGTCCGTGAATATATACATCTTTAAATGGTACTTTTCCTGTATGCTCAATTCCACTAAATATCATTTTACTTACCCAGAAAGTTATAATGTCATAACCTGTTACAAGCAGTGTTGTTGGATAAAAATATTCAAAATCTTCTGTTTTATGTGGCCAACCAAGAGTTGAAAAAGGCCAAAGAGCTGAGCTAAACCAAGTATCTAAAGTATCTTCATCTTGATGTAAATTTTTACTTCCACATTGTGGACATATTTCAACTTTTTTATTAGATACTTCTATATGTTTACAATCCTCACAATGATATGCCGGTATCCTATGTCCCCACCATAATTGTCTAGAAATACACCAGTCTTTTATATTTTCCATCCAATTAAAATATATTTTTTCAAATCTTTCCGGTATAAACCTTACTTCTCCATTTCTAACTGCCTCTATAGCAGGTTTTGCAAGTTCCTTCATCTTTACAAACCATTGTTTTGATGCGTATGGTTCTACTATAGATTTACATCTATAACAACTCCCTACATTATGCCTATACGGTTCCACTTTTATAAGATTACCTGATTTTTCTAAATCTTCTACTATCGCTTTTCTTGCATCTTCCCTAGACATTCCTGAATATCTTCCATATCCCTCTACTATAGTAGCATCTTCATTCATTACATTTATTACAGGAAGGTTATGTCTTAATCCAACTTCAAAATCATTTGGATCATGTGCAGGTGTTATTTTAACTACACCCGTACCAAAATCCATCTCTACGTATTCATCTGCAACTATTGGTATAAGTCTATTAACTATTGGTAATATAACATTTTTTCCAACTAGTTCTTTGTATCTTTCATCATCCGGATGAACTGCTACAGCTGTATCTCCAAGTAAAGTTTCTGGTCTTGTTGTTGCTATCTCTATATAATCGTTTGTTCCTTCTATTTGATATCTAATATGCCAAAAGAATGAATCCTTTTCTTCATACTCAACTTCATTATCTGATATTGAAGTCTTACATTTTGGACACCAATTTACTATTTTTTCTCCTCTATATATTAAACCTTTTTCATATAATTTAATAAATACATGTTCAACTGCTTCTGTCAAACCCTCATCCATTGTAAATCTTTCTCTTGACCAGTCACATGAAGAACCTAGTTTTTTTAATTGTTCAAGTATTCTTCCACCATACTTTTCTTTCCATTTCCAAGCTTCTCTTAAAAAACCATCTCTGCCTAGCTGTTCTTTAGTTATTCCTTCTTTTCTTAATTTCTCTACAACTTTATTTTCTGTTGCAATACTTGCATGATCAGTGCCAGGTAGCCACAATGTTTCTTTTCCAAGCATTCTATTATATCTTACAAATATATCTTGAATTGTTTCATCAAGCGCATGTCCCATATGTAATTGTCCAGTTACATTTGGTGGTGGAATAACTATTGTAAATGGTTCTTTTTCTTTATTTACATTAGCCTTAAAGTATTCTTTTTCCATCCAATTATTATATATTTTATCTTCTATATCCTTAGGATTATATCTACTATTCATATTCATTTTATTTTCCCCCTATTTCACACAAAAATATATCGTCACAAGTGAAATAATGACGACTACAAATCCAATAATCTTGATATTTCTTACAATAACATTTTCATTATTCACATTTGTTTTTTTTCTAACTATTTCTCGTGCTAAAAAGACGGATACTACCCCTATAAAAAGTAAAATTATAGCTGCAAGTAGTATTAATTTGTCTAACATTTCATATCACCTATTCTTTTTATTTATATTTTAACATATATATCTTACCAACCTAGCAAAAAAAAGTCAAGATAAACGATAAAATAAGGGGTTCAAATATTTTAATTGCTTTATTGCTTTTTATATTATTATTCTTTTACTAAATAAAAAGAAAAGTTAGCTTTAATACAGCTAACCTTTTAATATATAATATAATTTTATTGTTTTTTGTTTTAAATTTTATTTGTTTTGTATATTGTTCCTCAATATTTATACATTTTTCTTATGTATAATCTAAGTATTGTCTTTATTTCTTAATCTTTATTTAATTTTTGAACTTCCGTTATTATATATCTTCCACCTCTGTATACAATTGTTATATCTATTTCTTTTTGATCCTGAATTTCAGTATTTTTATTTTTTTCTACTACCTTTTTACAATCATATTTTAATATCATTTGATTAGATGTAATATTTTCCATACTTATAAGTTCTTGAACATAGTCTTGTTTGCTATTATCTATTTGTATACTATATGTTTTTGATTCTTTGTTATATCCATTACTGCTATTTTCTTTATATGTTTTTGATATCTCTTGTTCAAATATCTTATCTATAAATGAATTAGCATTTGCTTCTGTTATAACTAACTTGTTATTATTAATATTACTTATATATTTATCAGTATCTAATCCTTTAGAAAATGCGTAAAACACATAATCACTTGCTATATCATTTGTAATAGCTATTTTTTCTCCTAATTTATATATGGTTGAATCTTGCATTACATAATTTATATATTCTCTATAATAGTTTGAAAAGTAATCTTTTGCCACATTTTGACCTATTCTCACAGTTTCTTGACCAACTTTATTTATTACAACATCGTTTTGTATTTCATCTTGTATATTTTCTTCATTATCAGAGTCTTCCTCTTTTTTATCATTTAATGTTATAAATGAAGTAATGTCAAAGATGTTTTTACTTACTAAAAATTGTCCTAGTACAAAAGCAGCTATTACAAAGATAACAACCCATAATATTATTGCTGTTGCTTGAATCCCCTTCACGTATTATACTCTCCTTTTATTTAATATTAATCTTCCTTTAATATCTTAATCTGAGCTTCTAACATTGCTATTGTCTTTACTTTATATATTTGCATTTGTTTTTTTACTTCCTCTAGTTCAACTTCTTTTGCCATAATTTGTTTTTTAATATCATCTAATTGTCCTAAAACTTTCTCTTCTTCTTTTTTTCTATACTCTGCAACTTCTTTCATAGCATCTTTTTTAATCTTATCTGCCATATTTGTTGCTTCTTCTTTTATTGTATCTGCTTCCATCTGAGCATTACCTACTGTTTGATCTATTCCTAGTTCAATAGATTTATAATATGAAACTGACTCTTGAAGATTATCAACTTTATCTTTCATTTCTAAATTTTCTTTAAATAATTTTTCATAATCAACTATTATTTTTTCTAGATAATCTTCTACATCATCAATGTCATACCCATTAAATTTCACCTTTTTAAATACTTTGTTTTCTATATCTGTTGGTGTTAACATTTCCACTCCCCCTTATCAATCTACAAAAATAGGCAAGTCATAGCTTGCCTTAATTACTAAATTTATTTTAGCCAAGAAAATGATAATTTACTTCTATATTGCGCTCTTTCTATATCATTTTGTATCTCTACAGTCTTTGGCGTCATTAAATATATCAAATTAGATACTTTTTGAATACTTCCTTCTAGCGCGAATGAAGCTCCGCTTAAAAAGTCTAATATACGCTTTCCATCATCTTTGTTTATTGATTCAAGATTAACAATTACTGACTTTCTTTGTTTTAAATATTCTCCTATTTCTTCTACATCTTCATACGCTTGTGGTTGTGTTATAACAACTTTAGATGTAGATACCGTTCCTGTCATAGGCAATACTTTTGTCTGAAGTCTTGATTTAGAAACAGCCTCATCTTCATATTCTTTTCTTGATTCATGTTTTGAGAAATAACCTGCTCTTGCTGGTCTTTCGTATGTATCTTTTTCTTCTACATCTTCATATTCTCTTTCCATATCAATATCCTCTTCTTCCTCTTCTTCAGATATTCCTAATACTTCTAAAAATTTGTTTAATATTGCCGCGCTCATATATACCTCCAAAAGTTTTTTATATCAATGTTATATAATGACTTCCCCAATATGTCAATAAAATTATTACTTTTTATTATATTTTTCTTGTTTTTTAATATTTTTGTAATATTTTAATAATATTAATTTCCTTGCATTACAACTTGATCATATCTTTCTAGAATATAATCATTTATATTTTCTTTTTCATAATTTGAAACTATTGCATAAGTTTTGTTTTGTTGTTCTATTTTAATTGGTATATCTACATATTCACCTCTTGTAATTATTTTAACGTATGTTTTTCCTTCTTTGTCTTTTTTTATAGCCTTTATTGGAACTACTAAACCTTCATAAGTTGTCCAAACTACTTCTACTTCACATTCTCTACTATCTACAATATTTTCAATACCATTTGTAACTCTAAACAATACTTCATATCCTTGTTCTGTCTCTACAACATTAGTTATCTCTCCTTCTAGCATGCTTAACTCTGCTCCCATTATTTTAAGAACATATTTATCTCCTTCTTTTATATAGCTTCTATCCACATTATCCACTCTTACGAGAATATATGCTTCATAATTACTTGTTATCCTTATTTTATTTGGAGATGTCTTATCTTTTTTACTTACAAGATCTTTTACATCTTCATAATTTAATTTTGTTATTGTCTCTTTAGTCAATTTATCTTCAAGTCCGTCTGTAGTATATGATATTATTCCTCCTGTTTCTGCCTTTATATTTGAAGACGACGTTTTTAATTCGCTTTCTAGCTTTTCCCTTCTTGCTATAAGATCTTTTACATAAGCATCTTCTGGGCTAAGTTCTCCTATTATTGAAGCTCTTTTACTAAGCAAATCATTTATACTATTCTTGTATTCTTGCATTTCCACCATAGAGGATGTTCCTTGAGCATTCATTACAGCATTTACTACTTGAGTTTCTAAATTATTTACATCTATAGAATATTCTACTTCAATATCTTCCATAGCTTCTAAAATTTGTGCATCTAATTCCTGTATCTTTTTTTGATAATCTTGATACTCAGCACCTCTGTATGTTGCTATTATATTATTTTTTGAAACTCTAGATCCCTCTGTAACAGTAGGCACTAATATTTTACTACTATCTACAGTCATTACCGTTTCATCTTTTATAACAAAACCAACACATGATGTAGTGTATTCAATTACGCCCTCATTAACTAAATATTTCTCTTCATTATTGTACATTTTATATAATATTATTGATACTATTATAACGAAAAAGACAGCCACTAAAAAATATACTTTAGATGAATTTTTAATAAATTTATTATTTGCATTTTCTTTTTTATTTTTCATATATCATCCTCTTTAATCTATCAATCAATTCTTGTTTTGTAATATTATCATTAAATATAATATCACAATTTAGTTTTTTAAACCACGTCACCTGCCTTTTTGCATATCTTCTAGTACTTTGTTTTAGTTTAGTTAAAGCTTCTTCTAAACTTTCTTTTCCATCTATATAGTTAAAAAACTCTTTATATCCAATAGCTTGAAGTGCTGTATTATTTTCATCAAGTTTCATATTTTTTAACATTTTTGCCTCATCTAAAACTCCTAAATTTACCATCATATCCACTCTTGTATTTATTCTATCATACAACTTTTCTCTAGGAATATCTATATATACAATGATAAATTCATATGGACTATCATTCTTATTCCATAAATCATTTCTTTTTTCTATGTTACCTTTAAAATTGCCTTCTTCTGCTAACTCTATTGCTCTTATAACCCTTCTTGTATTGTTCATATGTATATTCTCTGCCGCATGTTTGTCTAGTTTTACAAGCATATTATATAAATATTCTTTACCTTTTTCTTCTAATATTTTTTTTAGTCTTTCCCTGCTTTTAATTTTTTGATGGTTATACTGCTTACTATTTATATAATCATCAAAATTCATATTGTTAACAACTGCATTTATATATAGTCCTGTGCCACCAACAATTACTGGCACTTTTCCATTTTGAACTAGCTTCTCGATTTTTTCATAACAAAGTTTTTTATAATCACTAACATTAAACTCTTCTGTTATATCACAAATATCTATTAAATGATGTTTTATCTCTCTTTGTTCTTCTTTTGTTGCTTTAGCAGTGCCTATATTTAAATCTTTATATATTTGCATAGAATCTGCTGATATAATCTCTCCATTTAAAGCTTTTGAAATATCTATTCCAAGGTCTGTTTTTCCAGATGCAGTAGGTCCAACAACAACTATAACTTTAGCTTTGCTTATCTTGTCCAACAATTCACCTTCTCCTATTTTCTTAAAAATCTTCTTTCTATCTCATATTTACTTAATTCATATGCAGTAGGTCTTCCATGTGGACATGTAAAAGGATTATCTAACTTCATCATTTCATCTAAAAGTGATTTTTGCTCATCACTAGTAATTTTCATATTCCCTTTAACTGCTGCTTTACATGCAAGAGTCGCTAAAAATCTTTTTTCCTTTTCTTCTTTAGTTGTCTTTGAAGCCCCCATAAGTTCATCAATCCCGTCTAAAAACATTTCTTTATAATCTAAATCATATCCTACATTTGGTATTCCTGATATTTTTATTCCATTATCTCCAAAGTCTTCGAATACAAACCCTGCATTTTCAAACATTTCTCTATTCTTATCTACTAATTCTTTTTCTGAATTCTTAAGTTCGACTAATGTAGGTATAAGAAGCATTTGAGTTTCTCTAGATTTAGAATAATAATTATCTTTTATTCTTTCATAAAGAAGTCTTTCATGTGCTGCATGTTGATCTATTATATACATTCTATCGTTTATTTCAATTATAATATAAGTGTTAAAAACATTACCAACAAATCTATAATTCACATCGCTCTTTTCTACTTCTATCATACTTTCTTGGCTCTCTTTGATGTTAACATCAAAGAGATTGGTTGATATAGATTTAGTTTCTGTTTTAGGTATATTACAATTTTTTAAATCATTTTCTGTTTTATATATATTGACTGTTTCTTCTTCCTGTATAATGGAAGATTTATTTTCGTTAAAAGTATTTTCACTATTTTTAGGTTCACTTATTTCATAGCTATATCCTTTAATACTACTATTATGTATTTTATCCATATAATTTTTGTTTGTATAATTTATACTATCATTTACATATGTATTATTATCTATTTTTGATCTAAATGGGCTTATTCTTTCCTCATAGCTTTTAATAGCATTCTTTACGCCATGATAAATTGTATTATATATTGCATTTTCATCCTGAAATTTAACTTCTAATTTAGCAGGATGAACATTTACATCTACTTCTGCTGGATTAATCTTCACATTTATTACAGCAAAAGGGAACTTACCTATACTTAGCTTCTGATCATATGCATCCTCTATGGCTTTACACATTATTTTATCCTTAACAAATCTACTATTTATATATGTAAATTCATTTTGTCTAGTATTACGCGCAAGTTTTGGTGACCCTATAGCACCTTCTATAATTCTTCCTTCATATTCATATAATACAGGTATTAAATTTTGCATAGCATCTTTTCCAAATACACTATATATTACTGTTTCTGTTTTCCCGTCCCCTGCTGTTGTTATTACATTTTTACCATTATTTATATATTTAAAGCTAATCTCTGGATGAATAAGTGAAAGTCTAATTATAATATCTTCAATATATCCTGCTTCTGTATAATCTTTTTTTAGAAATTTATACCTTGCAGGAACATTATAAAAAACATTTTCAACAATTATAGTTGTGCCCTGATTCCAACCAATATCTTCAAATAATACTTCATTACCACCTTCAATAATATATTTTGTACCTATTTCCTCATCTTTATTTCTTGTCATAATTGTTACTTTAGATATTCCTGCAACAGAAGCTAATGCTTCTCCTCTAAACCCCATTGATGTTATGTTTAATATATCCGCTTCTTTTCTTATTTTACTAGTCGCATGTCTTTCAAATGCAATTTGTACATCATCTTTTTTTATTCCCGTCCCATTATCTACTACTTTTATATATTTTATTCCACCATTTTTTATTTCAACAGATATTTGAGTTGCACCTGCATCAATGGAATTTTCAACTAATTCTTTTACTATAGATGCTGGTCTATCTACTACTTCTCCTGCTGCTATTTTATTTATTGTGTATTCATCTAATAATACAATATTTCCCATTTTTTCTCCTTGATATATAAAAATATATTTTACATTTATATTATATCAAGAAATGAATATTTTTCAAGTAAAAAAACTCCTTTCGAAACCACAATAAGTTATGTTAACTCACTGTAACTTAAGCTAGGAGTTAACTTAAGCTTAGAAAAACTCACGATTTCATGAAGTTGTCAACA
>CALXJE010000048.1 GCA_944388545.1 uncultured Clostridia bacterium | reverse complement strand
TTTGCATCTGCATCTGTTGATACTTTCTCCGTTCCTTCATATATTACTAAACCACCTTGTATAGTGTTTTCTCCTTCTATATCTGATACTGTAAATCCTTCTGCACTGTTGCTGTTGATATTTTACCTGAATCATCTACATATATTAACCCTAAATCCTCATCACTAAATCCTTGATCTTTTAGCTTTTCTTTCACATATTCATCTGCACTTCTTGTCTCCCCGTCTAATTGCCTTGCTAATGTCCATTCTCCGTATGCTATATTTACTGCCTCTTTTAGTGTTGCTTTATCACTCTTATCTGTTGCCTCTGTTGCTCTTCCTATTATTCCGCTATTATTTAAGGCTAATATTATTGCTCCTGCTAATATTATCATTATTATTATTGTTATTACTAACACTATTAATGATATTCCTTTCTTTTGTTTTTTCTTAGTTACCATATTTATCTTCCTCTCTTTATTTTATATATAAATATATTATTTCATATATTAAATAGTTTTACAAGCGTTATTTAATATATTTTTGTATTTCTTATTAAAAAAAAAATATGTAGTAAACTTAATTACTACATATTAAATAATCTATTCTAATTCTTCATATAATTCATTTGCTTGTTCTTCTGTTAAATCTCCTCTTTTTACCATTTTCTTTATAACTTGTTTTTGTCTTTGAACTGCAAGATCAGGATTAGCAGTTGGAGCATATACACTTGGTGCATTAGGTATACCTGCAAGCAAAGTACATTCAAGTAATGTCATATCTTTAGGTTCTTTATTTAAGTAACCTCTTGTTGCTTGTCCTATACCATAGTATCCTTCTCCAAAATAACTAGTATTAACATATAACTCAAAAATATCTTCTTTGCTATATTTTTTTTCTAAATCAAATGTAACAAATAATTCTGCTATTTTTCTTACTAATTCTTGTTTTTGAGTAAAGTACATATTTTTAGCAAGTTGCTGTGTTATTGTACTTCCTCCCTCAACAATTTCCATTGCTTTGATATCATTTATAAGAGCTCTTCCTATAGCTATTATATCAATTCCATTGTGATCATAGAATCTATGGTCTTCAACATCTATTACTGCTGTGACATAATCGTCAGGCAAATCGTCAAATTTAACGAAGTCCTCATCTTGTCTTATAGTTTCTACTTTGGTTTCTAAATCCATTTTAGCTACAGCATCTTTATACATTTCATAACCTTTGTAAACAAGTAAACAGCCTATAATTACTACTATTAAAATAGCAACTAGCAAGATCCTCTTTAAAATCTTCATAAAGCACCCATTCCTTTCATTACAATTATATATTTTCATTTCTTATTGTATCTATTATATTTTGTGAATTTACCTTTTTCTTTGAATACCCCATAGTTATAAATATAGTAATAAATACAAATACCACACAAATTAATATTGCCTTAACTGGTAACATATAACTTGTTTCTAACATGTTTGTAATATTGCTATAAATTAAATATGATAAAACTATACCTACTGGTATTCCGTATATAAGTGATTTAAATCCGTATAATAAACTCTCAAGATTTATCATCTTATTAAATTCTTTATCTGTCATTCCTATAGATTTTAATATAGCAAATTCCTTGCTCCTTAATGCCATATTTGTTGTTATAGTATTAAATATATTTGTTATTCCTATTAATGATATAACTGCTATGAATCCATAAAGAAATATTGACATTACAAGTATTAATGCATTATTTTGTTTCATGTATTCATCATAATTAGATGTATATACATTATTATACATTTCTTTATTCATATTTTCAATATCTTGTATTAATTTGTATGAATTACTACTATTTATACTTATACTACCTATTTCATATTGGTAATTTTCAATATATTCATCTGATACAATTATATAGGCCAAATTATATGGTGCTGATATTCCTGTTGGACATTTTGTAGTTCTTTTTACTATATCTAAAGCTATAGTTCCCGCTTCGTTATTTTGTTTATTTAAGATAACTTTTTCCCCATCTTTAACATTTAAATAATTAAACTCTTTATATTTTGAATCCATATATTTATTAATTGTATCTATAAGTATTCCTTTGGAACTACATTCTTTTTTATCAAGTCCAAGTTCTTCAATATACTTGTTATATTCATCGTTACCAACTGCGATTAACTGAACACTTCCAATTTCGTCTTCTTTAAATGCACTATTTGCGTCATCTGTTAAATATTTTTTATCAATAGAAAAAGAAGCATACTTTGAAATTGAATATCTCTCTATGTTATTTAATTTGGATATTTTTGTATAATAATCTAATATATCATTATCCATATCATGACTCTTAGGATATATATGTACGTTAAAATTTAGTTCTTCATAATATAAATTACCCATCTTAAATCCATAATCAATAAATGTACTAAGTGATATAAATACAACTATACTTACAAATATTGATATTACAGTTGTTCTATATTTTTTCTTGCTTCTTTTTAAGTTCTTTAAAGCTATTTGACCTTCTACTCCAAAGATATTATTAAATAGCTTTGATGTCCTCAATTTTTTCCCTTTAATCTTAATATCGCTACTAGATCTAATTGCATCAATTGGTGATGTTTTCGATGCTTTTAATCCTGGTATTAATGCTGATAATAATATTGTTACAAAGCCAAGTACAATAGATACAAGTACACTAATTAATGAAATGCTATAAACAAATTCAACTCCGTTTAGTGCAGATGAAAGTAAAGTTTCAACCAACATGGTAAGAACATATACTGCAAGTAATCCGCCTAATATTCCAAATGGAATTGATATTAATCCAAGTATAAATCCTTCAAATAAAACATTATGTTTTATTTGTTTTGGAGTGGCTCCTATACTTGCAAGCATTCCATATTGCCTTAATCTTTCTGTAACAGAAATATCAAAAGAGTTTCTTATAACAAAAACAGAAGTAATTATTATTATCCCTATAATAACTGCTGCAAGACCATATAACATTGAATTAACATTATCATTTTTAGATACTCCCATATATCTTAAAAGCTCATTATTATAGCTTGTATCATATTTTTCTTCTTTATTATTTAAATTTACTCCATTTATTTTATCTGCAAATTCATATATTCCCTTAGCTGATTTTGTTTTAAGTAATATTTCTATATTATCATTATAGTTTTCTAATTTTGATATTATTGTATATCCTGGTGCACTATATGGTTCACTTGATATTCTTTCCATAATACCAACCACTTCATATTCCTTTTGATAAAGTTTTTCTAAAGTTTCAATTTGATTTAAGTCTCTATTATCATCTTCATCATATGTATATATAGGGTTGTTTTGCCATAATGTATCATTACCTATTTTTCTTAAACATATATCTAGCATTAATTTATCACCAATATTATATGTTTTTCCACCATTACTTTCTATAGATTCTGATATTATAATTTCATTAGAATTTTTAGGTAATCTTCCTTCTATTAAATTTATATCATAATTTCTTAAAGCATTTTCATCGTATTCTTTTAAAAATAAATATGGTTTATATTCATTCTTCCCACCTTCTAATTTTGCATATCCAATATTTTGAGATATCATTGATCCTGCTACTTCTTTTTGATTAATTATATTATCTTTTTCTTCTTTAGGAACATCAGATAATTTTAAATAATAATCTCCTGTATCATTTTTTGTAGTTTCAATCATTGTTTTTTGGAAAGTTGATATAAGGCCTGCCGTTGCACATATCATAGAAGTAGATAATATTATACCAATAATCGTTACAATTGTTCTTTTTTTATTTAATATCAAACTTTTTATAGTAAATTTATTTAATATATTCATTATTACACATTCCTTTCATCACTTACTATTTTACCATCTTCTATTGTTATAACTCTATCTGCTTCTTTTGCTATATTTTCATCATGTGTAATAATAATTAAAGTTTGACTATATTTTTTATTAGATAATTTCAATAAATCAATTATTTCTCTAGATGATTTACTATCAAGATTTCCTGTAGGCTCATCTGCAAGCATTATAGCTGGCTCATTTATAATAGCTCTTCCAATAGCGACTCTTTGCTGTTGTCCTCCACTAAGTTCATTAGGAAGATGTGTGACTCTATTTTCAAGCCCTAATGTTTTTATAAGCTCTTTTAATTTAGTTTTAGAAGCCTCTTTTGAATCTAATTTACATGGTAATGTTATATTTTCCTCTACATTTAAAATAGGAATTAAATTATAGAATTGATAAATAAGTCCTACCTCTCTTCTTCTAAATATTGCTAAATCATTATTATTTAGTGAATATATATCCTTACCATTTATATATACTTTTCCAGATGTTGGTCTATCAACCCCGCCAAGCAAATGTAATAATGTGGATTTTCCACTTCCTGATGCGCCTATTATAGCTACAAATTCACCTTTTTCTATACTAAAAGATATATTATTTACTGCATTTATTTTATTTTCACCTTTGCCATAACTTTTAGTTAACCTATCAACTTTTAATATTTCCATTTTATTTTCCCCTTTCGTTCTTACACAATCTATATAACGATTAAAAATATAAAAAGAAAACAAAAAAATATCTACTATAACCTTTATTTAAAAGATTTAGTAGATATTTATATTCTTTATTCTTTTATTACTCTATATACACCTCTCTTTATGCTCTTTATTTGTCCCTTTAGTTTTGAATAATTTATTACACTTTGTATTTGATTACGAGGATATTCCGGAAATTTATTTAACAGTTCTACAAATGTAAATTCTGATTTATTAAGAAAATACTTTCTAATTATGTCAGGCGGAGTTTTTAATTTTTCTTGAGATTCCTCTGCATTTTCTTTATCCAGAAAATTTTTATCCGCAGAATTTTTATCCTCTAACCTATTCTCCTTTTTTAAAATCATCGAATAAGTATCTATTTTATCAATAAGACTTGCAATAATATCTAATGCCTCTTCGATATTTAGAAATTTAATTATGATTTGATCTCCTTTTCTACTAATTTTATACCACCATATATTATAGTTTTGTTTAAATACGTCCAAAATCACTTTATTAAATGTATTAATATCATTAGTTACAAAAGACACACTACAATTTTTTTCATTTACACACATATGATACACCTCCTCATAATTTATTGGATGCCCCATATAGTTATTTAATTCTTTTATTAACTTACTTTGTAGTCTAGATACATAACTTTGGCTAATTTCAAACTTTTTAGATATATACTGCTGATTTTTATGCAATATATAATAAATTAAAATTAATTTATCTCTAACTGAAAAAACATTTAATATGATATTTAAAGCTTTCTCTATTAGATCTAAATCAATTATTCTATCTACAAAGTTCGAATTTGAACTTTCAATTAAGTCTCCATACGTAACATCAGTATTTTCATGATTATCAAATGAAATAGGTTCATCCAATGAAATATATCCGATATATTTTTTACTATTCCTAAAAAACATATATATTTCGTTGTATATACATTTTGATGCATATGTTACAAATTTTACAGATTTATCGTATGTTTTTGCAGCCTTTATTAACCCAATTATACCTATTTGATATATATCATCGTAGTCATATCCTCCAACATCATATATTTTTATTTTCTTCATTAAATAATGAACTAACCTGGTGTTATCTAACACTAGCTTGTCGTAATAATCACAGTTGTATATGTTCATTTTTTCCTCCTTATATATATTCTACCGCTTTAATTAAAACTAGTACAAAAAAATATTTAGATATAAATTATATCATAAAATTATGTAAATTGCAATGAAAATAAATATATATAAATATTATAAAATTTAATAAATAAAAAAATCTTATTAAAGCACAAAATAGTGTTGTAATAAAATAATTAAATTTAAATAGTAGCCACACTTATTAAATTTCGCTATATTTTACGATCATAAAACTATAAATAATTATTACACTTGACAGTTTATTCTCTTTTTTACATAATAATTATGTAAATTAAATATGGTATTACCTTTGAAAATAATATAAAAAGGAGATGAAATGTATGGATTCAATACATTTAGTAAAAAGTTTAAAAAAAGAAGTGCAAGGGCACTTAACTAGCAAAGACATCGAATTCTGCAAAAAAATAATTAAAAATGGAATTACAGGAAAAGAAAAGAAGGATATGACCACAGATTATTTAAACACTCTTGCACAATCAAAGGTGAAGTTCTCGGATATTGCTGAAACTGCAAATCGGATAGACATTTACTTAACCGTATTTCAGAGCTTGCTTTTCTCATATAATTTACAACCAGGAAGTTCTTTAGAAATACCTGCTAAGTACTATGCCCCTGCGCCATCAAATTTTGAATCATTATTAGTTGCACTGCCAAATCTGATAGTTTTAAATAAGTAACACTGCGAGAATGTGCTGAGTATGTAAGTAACATGAAAGCACGTGGTTGGTCAGTAAGAAACAGATTATCACCTTGTGAACATATTCGGAGAGAACATATAAGACATCTTAAAAATGGTAAAGTAGTTCATGTAAAAAGTTCCGTAGTAAATAAAGGTAATACTAGAACTATATATCAAATAAAAAGTAAATAATTTAATAGGTCATTGAAAATAAAAATTTCAATGACCTATTTTTTTATAAATGTATATGTTATATGTTTATAATACAAAAAACCGAAGAAAAATCTCCGGTTTCTATGGCTCCTCAAGTTGGACTCGAACCAACGACCTATCGGTTAACAGCCGAGCGCTCTACCGACTGAGCTATTGAGGAATATATTTAAAATTGGCGACCCCCTATCTTCCCTTAGCTTCTCTG
>CALXJE010000047.1 GCA_944388545.1 uncultured Clostridia bacterium | reverse complement strand
GCTAGATTAAAGTTAGAACTAAAGAATTTAGTAAGAGAAGATAATTCTAGTAATATTATTTTTGATAAAAATGAAATAAATCTATTTGATATAATAGAAGATAATGTAGGTAATAGATATGAATAATATACAATGCAAGAAAGATGTTAAATCAAATAATATATTATTAATATTACCCAAATATGAAAAATATATGGAATATATAATAGATAATGTGGTATCAAAACTACCTAGAATAGAAAAGTTTAATGTAGGAAATGAAATAAAGATATCCATGTATGAAAGTATAAAATGTATATTAATGATTAGTAAATTATATAATGTAAAAGAAAAACTTATGTATTTAAATATGCTTGATGCAAATATATCATGTCAAAGGATATATGTAAGAATAATGTATAAACATAGGTATATAGATAATAGAAAATATATGTATATAATGGAAATGTTATCAGAAATAGGTAAGATGATAGGTGGATATATAAAATGGGTAAGAGGATAAAAGATATATATGATAAAGCACTTACCTATGAAAAAGTGTTTAAAACCAGGGAAGCAGAATCTTCGACTGTTCGTATTGCTCGCGGAGGTAATCTTTATAGTAGTGGAGCAGATGATCCGGCATCGAGTCGTTATAAAGTTACACCAACACATATAGGTATTAGTTTTGGTTTTCGTGTAGCACTTTATATAGTGTAAATATAATTACTGTGAATGTAAAATAAATTGCAATATTTTTTATAGTATTCTTAATTTGCCATAAATTTACAATATTACAAAAAAATAAAAAATAAAGTATTGACTTTAACCTTATATAATGTATAATATGGATATACAGTTAAGGAAGGCGGTGTACAAAATGCAAATTACTGATGTTAGAGTAAGAAAGATCACTTCTCAAAATAGAATGAAAGCTATAGCTTCTATAACTTTTGATGATGTTTTCGTAATTCATGATATTAAAGTTATAGAAAGTGATAAAGGTTTATTCATTGCTATGCCTAGTAGAAAGACTCCTAACGGAGAATTCAAAGATATAGCACATCCAATAAACACTGAAACTAGAGAAATGATTCAAGCAGCTATAATAGAAAAATATAACGAAGAAGAAGCTGCAGAATAGTCTTGAATGTTAAGGAGAGCGCATTTTGTGCTCTCTTTTTCTAATAAATTAAGGTGGATTATATAATGAATAAAAAAATTGATGAAGAAAATAGATTAACTAAATTAAAAAATATAGTATCAAGTATACCGCTTAACCCTGGAATATACTTAATGAAAAATATAGATGGACAAATTATATATGTTGGCAAAGCTAAATCTTTAAGAAAAAGAGTTAGACAATATTTTAATAAAACACCAAAAACTATCCGTATACAAAAAATGGTAAGTCAAATTGAAAATATAGAATATATTGTAACAGATAATGAATTAGAAGCTCTTGTGTTAGAGTGTAACTATATAAAAGAAAATATGCCTAAGTATAATGTAATGCTAAAAGATGATAAAAGCTATCCATATATAAAAATAACTATAAAGGATAAATATCCAAGAATTTATATAACAAGAAGAAAGTTAGATGATAAAAATCTATATTTTGGTCCATATACAGATGTTGGAGCAGCAAGAAATGCAGTTGAAATTATAAAGGAAATATTTCCAGTAAAGAGATGTAAGACTAATTTTGAAAAGGCTAATAAGAGCAAAGGCCCTTGCCTTTATTACCATATAGGAAGATGCTTAGGACCATGTATAAACGAACTTTCTCTTAATGAGTATAGAGATATGATAAATCAAATTGTGCTGTTTTTAAATGGTAATACAATACAAATTAGAAATATAATAGAAAACAAAATAAAAGAATGTATTGATAAATTAGAATTTGAAAAAGCCTCAAAATTAAAAGAAAGATTAGATGCCATTAATAGATTATCTTTAAAACAACAAGCAGATAATATAAACGAGATAAATAGTGATATATGGGGCTATGTATATAAAATGGAAGAAAAAAGATTATATATACAAATATTTAAAATACGTAATTACAAAATGTTAAAACATAGTAATATAAAAATAGATGATGTTGACTTGCAAGACATAGAAGCAGATATTTTAAGTATAATGTCTCAATACTATAGTTTAAATAAATCAGACATACCAAAGAAGGTGTTTGTTAAAATAAATAATGAAGATGAACTGCAGATATTATCTGATTATATTTCTAATTTGAAAAATCATAAAGTAGAAGTTAAGATGCCTAAAATAGGTGATAAACTAAAACTTATAGAAATGGTAGAGAAGAATATAAAGATAAATATTGATGAAGAAAATAATGAAGTTAGTTCTGTTATTTTATTGCAAGAACTTTTAGGACTTAATTATGATTTAAACATTATAGAAGCATATGATATATCAAACTTGCGCAATGAATATATAGTAGGAGCTATGATAAGATTTGAATCAGGAAAACTTAATAAAAGTATGTATAGGAAGTTTAAAATTAAATCGAACGATACTCAAAATGATCCTTTGTGTATGGCTGAAGTACTAAAAAGAAGACTTACTCATTCAGAAGATTGGGGCGTTCCAGATTTGATTTTATTAGATGGTGGAAAAACCCAGCTTAGCGCCGCAAAGAAAGTGCTAAAAGAAATGAATTTAGAGGATATTGATATAATAGGTATGGTAAAAAATGATAAACATCGTACTAGAGGAATAATAGATAAAAATGGAAATGAAATTAATCTTGCAAATACTCAAGATAAAAATAATAGAAGAATATTAAATTTTTTAACTTTCCTTCAAGATGAAGTTCATAGATTTGTAATTACCTACCATAGAAGTTTAAGAGATAAAATAAAATAGGAGACTAAAGTTAGACTCCTATTTATTTTAGATTACTTACTTGATAGTTCTGGGAAAGATGGAATATTTGATGTATCTGTTAATACAATTATATATTTATCTCTTTCTTCTTGGGTCCACCAAAGAATTTGATTAGAAGATAATTGATGGTAACGAATAATATAATTACTATCTCCTTTATATACATTATTAGAGTTTATTTTATAGAATTCATTATCATCAGTTTTAACAAAAAACTCACCATCGTTTGAATTACCTTTATAAATTTCTTGAATTGGAATGTTAGATACTACAACATTATTTTCATGTTTGTTGTAAAGATGAATACTTACAATAGAAGATGCTACAAGCAAAAAAACACACAATAAATAAGTAGTCATTATTAATTTGTTACTTTTGCCAGCATCACTTCTGTATGAAATCCATGAAATAACGCTCCAATTAGCAAAAACAATAAATGCAACTAAGAAAACTAATATTAATACCATAAAGTTAACCTCCTAATTATAGTCTGTTTAAAGAACACTTTACCTAATTATTATAGCATGTATAGATAATAAAGTCAACATAATTAATAAAAGCAGGTTATTTAATATATTTGTTTTTATTTACATAGAATATACAAAGTGATATAATCAGATAAAAAATAAAGTGTTGGAGGGAGATAATATGCATGACATAAAAATTAAAGATATAATAAGAGAATGTGATGGAGAGCTTATTTTTGGAAATGAAGAATTAATTTGTGATAGCTTTTCTAAAGATACAAGAACTATTGAAAAAGGAGATATATACTTAGGAATAAAAGGACCTACATTTGATGGTAATTTGTTATATAAAGAGGCTTTTGAAAAAGGTGCTTCAGCTTGCATATTAGATGATACAACATATTTAGAAAAAGACAATTATAATTTGGAAGGAAAAACTATAGTCAAAGTTGAAAATACAGTAAAGGCACTTCAAAAACTTGCAAAGTATAAAAGGAGTATGTATGATATTCCAGTTGTTGGAATTACAGGAAGTGTTGGTAAAACTAGTACTAAAGATATAATAGCAAGTGTACTTAGTAAAAAGTATAAAGTATTAAAAACTGAAGGAAATTTAAATAATGAAATAGGAATGCCATTAACTATATTAAAGCTTAAAAATCATAGTGCTTTGGTTCTTGAAATGGGAACAGATAAATTTGGCGATATTAGTTTACTTACAGATATTGCTAAACCTACAATATGTGTATTTACAATTATAGGGACTTCACATATAGCAAACTTTAAATCTAGAGAAAATATACTTAAAGGAAAAATGGAGATGCTTGAAGGTATTCGTAAAGGAGGTACTATTGTATTAAATAATGATAATGATTTGTTAAGTAAGTGGTATTTAGAGAATAGTAAAAAGTACTTAGAAAATGGATATAACATAATTACGTATGGTATAGACCGCAATAGTAAATATATTGCAAAGAATATTGTGCTCAATGAATTTGAAAGTAAGTATATTATAGATGTAAATGGAAAAAATTATGAGGTTAATGTCCCTATTGGAGGAAAACATTTTATATATAATAGCCTTGCTGCAATATCTGTAGGGTTAGATTTAGGAATTAATATAAATGAAGTAATTGAAGGAATAAAAGAATTTAAGCTTACAAAAATGAGAATGGATATAATCAAATTTAAAAATAACATTATAGTTATAAACGATACATATAATGCAAGTTTGGATTCAATGAAGTCAGGTCTTGAATATTTATCTAAAATAGGAAATTATACTAAAATTGCAATACTTGGAGATATGTTGGAGCTTGGAGACTTTACAGAAGATTTGCATAGGCAGGTTGGCAAATTTGTGTATGAAAACAAAATAGATAAATTAGTTACGGTAGGTAATAATTCAGAATTCATTGCTAAAGAAGCAAAGTCTTGTGGAATGAATGAAGAAAATATATACGTTTGTAAGACAAATAATGATGCAAGCAAGGTATGTGACTTAATAATAAAAGAAAATAGTGCTATACTTATTAAAGCATCAAGAGGAATGAAATTAGAAGAGATTGTAAATTATATAGAAAAATTATTAAATAAAGGAGATAAAAATGGATAAGAGAAAAGTTTTAGTTATATTTGGAGGAATGTCAACAGAGCATGAGGTTTCTAGAATGTCAGTTACATCTATACTTTGTAATATAGATAAAAATAGATATGATGTTGGTGTAACTGGAATAGATAAAGATGGTACTTGGTTAGAATATATGGGAGAATATGATAAAATATTAAATAAAAATTGGAAAGAATATACTAAGCCGATTAATAATTTGTTTGAATATATCAGTAACTTTGATATTGCTTTTCCTGTACTTCATGGATTATATGGAGAAGATGGTACAATACAAGGATTATTTGAACTTTTGAAGATACCTTATGTTGGATGTAAAGTATTATCATCTAGTGTATCTATGGATAAAGCATATACTAAAATACTATTTGATAGAGCAAATATACCACAACTTCCTTACGAGTATTTATATGTAGATGATAATAAAAATATTAAACTTATAGATAAAGAATTTAATGAGTTATATGACGAAAATGATATTATAACGAAAGTTGAAAACAAAGTAGGATATCCATGCTTTGTTAAGCCATCAAATTCAGGTTCTTCTGTTGGTATTAAGAAAGCTGAGAGTAAAGAGGAACTATTAGAGGCTATAAAATTTGCTTCTAAATACGATAAAAAAATATTAATAGAAAAAGGAATAGACTGCAGAGAAATAGAAAGTGCTATTTTAGAGGAAAATGATGAAGTTAAGGTATCTGTTTTAGGAGAGATATTAGCAGCAGGAGAGTTTTATACATATGAATCTAAATATGAAGATGAAAATTCTAGATTATCTATACCAGCTAAAGTAGACAAAAATGTATCGGATTATATTAGAGACTTAGCAATAAAAGCATTTAGAGCTGTAGATGGAAAAGGACTTGCAAGAGTTGATTTCTTTATAGATAAAAACACAAATAAGGTGTATATAAATGAAATAAATACAATTCCTGGATTTACAAATATAAGTATGTATCCAAAATTATGGGAAAATTCAGGAGTATCATATACTGACCTTATATCAAAATTAATTGATAATGAGTTATATAGAAGTTGATTACAAAAAGTAAAGTTTAAAATATTTGATTGATTTTTGTGTTTCGTATGATATAATACATTTATTGGAAATAAAAATGGGGGAATTTTAATGAAAGTTTTAGTTATTAATTGTGGAAGTTCATCATTAAAATATCAAATAATAGATATGACAGATGAATCTGTTATCGCAAAAGGAAAATGTGATAAAATAAATTTAGATGGATCTTTTATACAATATAAATGTCCGTCAAAAGATATTAGTTTTGAAAAAGAAGTGCCTATGAAAAATCATAGTCAGGCAATTGAAATACTTATATCAGAACTTACTAATGAAGAATATGGAGCAATAAAAGACGTAAGTGAAATTTCAGCAGTAGGACATAGGGTTGTACATGGTGGAGAATTATTTTCTGAATCTGTTATTATTACTGAAGAAGTCATAGATGCAGTTGAAAAATGTAATGATTTAGCTCCTCTTCATAATCCAGCAAATATAGTTGGAATTAGAGCATGCCAAGAACTTATGCCAAATGTACCAATGGTGGCAGTATTCGATACAGCTTTTCATCAAACTATGCCAAAAGAAGCATATTTATATGGTCTTCCATATGAATATTATGAAAAATATAAAGTAAGAAGATATGGATTTCATGGAACATCTCATAGATATGTTACATTAAGAGCGGCTGAAATATTAAATAAAAAGCCGGAAGATCTTAACATAATATCTTGTCATTTAGGAAATGGTGCTAGTATATGTGCTATTAAAAATGGTAAATCAATAGATACTAGTATGGGACTTACACCTCTAGAAGGTTTAGTAATGGGTACAAGGTCTGGAGATATTGACCCTGCAATAATTAAGTTTATAATGGATCATGAAGAACTAGATATAAATCAAATGAATGATGTTATAAATAAAAAATCGGGGCTTCTTGGTATATCTGGAACAACAAGTGATGTAAGAGACTTAAAAGAAATAAGAGATGGTGGAGATGAAAGGGCAGCATTAGCATTAAGAATATTTGCATATCGTGCTAAAAAATATATAGGAAGTTATTTAGCAGCTTTAGGAAAAGTTGATTTAATAACTTTTGAAGGCGGTATAGGTGAATTTAATCAAGACGTTGTTGAAATGATAGTTAGAGATTTAGATGAATTAGGAATTAAATATGATGAATCTAAAATAGATACATTTGGAAAAGAAGAGGTAATATCAACAAAAGACTCTAAAGTAATGATGATGGTAATTCCTACTAATGAAGAACTAATGATTGCAAGAGATGCAATGGAATTAATAAAATAGTATAGTTAAAATGCATAATTAAAAATGTTAGTTAATTATGCATTTGTTTTGTTTGTAAAAAACTTGAAAAAAATAATATATATTATAGCATTATACAAAAAGTATGATATAATATGTATATAGAATTTAAATTTATTTTCAGGAGGTTTTTATGAAATATTTTAACAAAGTTTTAGCAGTTATATTTGCTATAATTATTGTAATTTCTTGTATAGCATTAATATTATATGTTGGAGATATTATAAAGCTTCAAAATATAACAGATATATTGGACATGCTTGTTGCAACAAAGGAAGCTAAATTAACGACTATAGTAGTGTCAGCAGTTGTAGGACTTCTAGCAATAATATTTGGCGTAGGAGTAGACAGTTCAGATGGTTCATCTGGAGGTAGTCTTACATTACCACTTAGTACAGGAAATATATCTATAAGCTATCAAACATTTGAGTCAATGGTACTTAATGTAGCTAAAAAATATAATAGTTTAAAAAATGTAAAAGCTAGAGTAGATATAAGAGAAGATGGTTTATATGTTGATCTATACGTTTATGTTTTAGAAGGTACAGTAGTTTCTGATATAATGTGTAAAATACAAGAGGATATAAAATCTACTATTTTAAAACAAACAACAGTTGAAGTAAAAACAGTAGAAGCAAAAGTTAAAGGAATCTATAGTCAATCTGACAATAGATTTCAAGACTAGGGGTGAATTAATTTGAAGAATAATAGTTTTATAGATTTTATAGTTAAAAATAGATATATAATTTTATTTGTTACTATAGTTCTTGTTTTAGCATGGCTTGGTATAATAAGAGCATTAATTGAAATTGCTGTAATAGTTTTTTTAATACTTCTTGCAATCTATATAGGAAAAAGAGTTCAAGAGGATAATGCATATATTAAAAGAATGTTTAGAGATAAAGATGAAGTTGTATATAAAGTAAAAGATGATGAAGATGAATAAGTAATAAATTAGTTAAGATGGGAGAATATAATGAGTAGACATAAAGCAAGAGAAATTAGTTTTAAATATATTTACCAACTAGAATTTGGACAACCTTTAGAAGTAGAAGAAGATGAGTTTTGGAATATGGCTTACGAAGAAGATACAGAACTTACAAATATTGATAAGCTTTTTATAGAAGGAATAGTAAATGGAGTAAAAGAACATTTAGAAGAAATAGATTCAGTTATCTTTTCTAAGATTGCTAAAAGGTCAAAAGAAAGAGTATTTAGAGTGGATTTAGCAATTTTAAGGATAGCAGTATATGAATTGTTATATGTTAAGGATTTATCATATAAAGTAGTAGTAAATGAAGCTGTAGAGATTGCAAAAAAATATGGAAAAGATAATTCACATTCTTTTATAAATGGAATATTAAGAGAAGTTATCAAAGAAAAGGTGGAAGAATAAAATTGAATAAAGTATATAGCGTTTCTAATGTAAACAAGTATATAAAAATGATGTTCGACAAAGATCCTTTACTTATTGACATAGCAATTAAAGGTGAAATAACTAACTTTAAGGCTCATTATACAGGACATTTATATTTTACTTTAAAAGATAATGCATCAACTATAAAATGTGTTATGTTTAAAGGTTATGCCTCTTTAAACAAATTCGCTCCTAAAGACGGTGATAGTGTTATAATTACAGGTAGCATAAGTTCTTTTGAAAGAGATGGGGTTTATCAAGTGTATGTTAAAACTATTTCACTTGATGGACAAGGAGATTTATACTTAAAATATGAAGAACTTAAAGAAAAGCTAAAAAACGAAGGTTTATTTAATCCAGAATATAAAAAGAAGATACCATTTTTACCTAGGAGAGTTGGTGTTATAACTTCTAAAACAGGAGCAGTAATAAGGGATATAATAAATGTTTCTACAAGAAGATATAATAATGTTAATTTATTAATATATCCTGCAGCAGTTCAAGGTGTAAATACAGCAGAAACGGTTATAAATGGAATAGAAGTTTTTAATAATATGGAAAATAAAGTTGACGTTATTATAATTGCAAGAGGAGGAGGTTCATTTGAGGATCTATTTGGTTTCAATGATGAGAATTTAGCAAGAACTATTTTTAAATCAAAAATACCAATAGTATCTGCAGTAGGTCATGAAACAGATTTTACTATATGTGATTTTGTAAGTGATTTAAGAGCTCCAACACCATCTGCAGCAGCAGAGTTAGTTTATCCTTCTAAATTAGAATTAATATCTAATATTAATAATTTAAAACTAAGATTAAATAGAGCAATTCAGGTGACTTTAGATAAAAGAAAACAATCCTTGAAAAATATAACTGCAGATAGACTTCAAAAAACACCACAAAGTATTATTCAAAAATATACTATGATCGTAGATTCAAATATTAAAACGATGGAGAATATTATTAAAAATAGATATAACAATTTAATGAAAGAATATACTAAAAATATTGCACTTCTTGATTCGTATAGTCCTCTTAAAACTCTTGCAAGGGGATATAGCGTAGTAACTTTAACTAAAACCAATAAAATTATAAAGAGCAAAGAAGATGTAAGTAAAGATGATGTTATTAATATCAAATTATCAGATGGACAAATTGAAGCAAGTGTTATATAGTTATGAAAGGAAGAGTGAAAATGAGTGATAACAAAACGTTTGAAGAGAATTTAAAAGAACTTGAAAATATAGTTGTTGAACTTGAAAAAGGAGAATTAGGTTTAGAAGAATCTATTTCAAAATTTGAAAAAGGAATAGCAGTTTCTAAAGAGTGCAATTCAAAATTAGAAGATGCTGAAAAAAGAATAAACATTTTGCTGGAAGGAAAAGAAGAAGAATTTAAAGTAGAAGAATAAAATATTCATTAAATCGCCATAATATAAATGGTGATTTTTTATGGGAAAAAACGAAGAATTTAAAAATGAAAATATAAAATCAAAATTATACGAAAAAAAATCAAATAAGTATAATGATAACAATAATAAAGATCCATATGGATATGATTTTGTGCCCACTGTTGCTCACTGTACAAATATAGACGAGCAAAGAAAAGAAGTTAATTATTTAGAAAATGTAACAAAACCACAAAAAAGCTCGAATAATGGCAAAAACAGTAATTAATTTGACATAAATTTAAAATGGTGATATAATATATAAGTTCAGTAAATTTAAATTTAATAAATAATTATTTTTTAAGGAGGATTTAAGCTTATGAAAAAATTTTTGGTAAGTAACAAAGTATTTTGTGTGGCAGGAAGTGATATAAATATTGGAATAGCTCCAGGAAAGTTTGATACTAAACAGCTTATTCTTAGTGCAATTGCTGTTTTAACATACTTCCCTGAAAAGTCCGTTCGGTTTATAAGAACAGTCGATAGAAAAGAGCTTTCAAAATGTCAGCTCTTTATAAACGACGATTTTACAACATTGTTTCCAGTAATTCCTTCATATCATGATATAGGAAAGACATGGGAAAAGAACTGTGAAAAAATATTAAACAAATATTCAGTTTATGATAATGAAGCAATAAATTTTATCATGAAATCTGTAGAGGAAAAAATTTGTAATCTTGAACCTATTGACTGTCTTATGCATCTTTATACAGCGTCGTCTAATGAAAAAGATAGCTTTGAAGAAGCGTTAGAAGTTACACTTAGACTTATTAAAAAAGCAATCAAAGATTCCATAAATGACAGAATGCTATTTTATACTGTTAAAGCATATGTTGAAAAATCAACTACTAACTATATTTCATTACCTTTATATGTTCAAGGCTGGAGGAATATATTGCAAAATGTAGATTCTGAAAATAACATTGAATACGCGATTTTTCCAGATGGAGAAGATATGTTTGTAATTGAATCCTTAGATAAAGATTTAGTTATGAAAAAACATGTTAAAGGAATAAAGGGACTTAGTTATTCAGGAAGGTTTTTTGTAAAAGTAGCAGATATTCAAACTGCAGAAAATGTTATAGCAAAACTACCTACAGTAAGAATGAAAAAAATTATGCATTCAGCTTAAACAAATAAAAAGAGATCTCTAAATTAGAGGTCTCTTTTGACATAACTATATGATTGACATTAGTATAAATATAGAGTAATATATAGGCAATAAAATAAAAGGAATGATGTTATGGAAAAAACGAAAAATTATTTTTTTACAAGTGAGTCGGTTACAGAAGGGCATCCAGATAAAGTCTGTGATCTTATATCAGACTCTATATTAGATGCATATTTAAAAAAAGATATAAATTCCAGAGTAGCTGTTGAAACATTCATATCAAACGGACAAGTTGTAGTAGCAGGCCAAATTACAAGTAATGCAATTACTAATATTGAAAAAATAGTTAGAAATACCCTAAAAACAGTAGGATACGATGATGAAAGATATAATATGGATTATAGGACATGTAAAGTAGAAATAAATATTATAAAGCAGAGTTTAGATATAGCTACTGGAGTAGATACACGTTGAATGCGTGGTTGCTATGACTTTAAGAGAAACCCTGTAATCGTTGATATGAAAGGATTTGACGGAATGTTAAAAAAGTTAAAAATTGCTCAAAAAAGTGAGAAAATTACAAAAAAACGCAAACTTAACATAATACAAAAAACAATAGGGTATGTGGGAA
>CALXJE010000046.1 GCA_944388545.1 uncultured Clostridia bacterium | reverse complement strand
CGCCTACAATCACTAAATCATAAGTATTTCTCATTAAATTACCCTCCTAAAATATAATTATTAAACATATAATAATTAGTTAATAAATTTATTAACGTATTAAATAGATTTTTCGTGTTTATTATATATGATGACGTACAAAAAATCAATTAATAACAGATATTATTAATAAAAGTGAACATAATATTTGAATATATTTAAAAATAGTGGAAAAAACTAGTATAAAATGGTATAATAACTACTATGAAATATATATAACTAAAAATAGTAATAAATATAGCATAAATAAAGAGTTATAGCAGATAATATGTAGTAGAAAAGGTGGTTTTTTTAGTGGAATTAAAATATGAAAAGAAAAATACTTATGAAAAAATAAATAAAGTCAAAGAAGAAGCTATGTTTGATTATGCAGATGATTATCTTAGTTTTTTAAATTATGCTAAAACTGAGTATAGATGTGTGGAATATTTTGTAATGGCACTAGAAGAAGCAGGATTTAAAAATATTAATGATATTAAAGAGGCTCTTTCCGTAGGAGATAAAGTATATTATGTAAATAAAGATAGAAGTATATATGCAGCTATTATAGGTGAAGAAAGTATAACATCAGGAATGAATATAATAGGAGCACATATAGATAGTCCAAGACTGGACACTAAACCTATGCCTATGTTTGAAAGTCAAAATTTAGCCATGTTTAAAACTCAATACTATGGCGGTGTAAAAAAATATCAATGGCTTGCAATTCCTTTATCTATGTTCGGAATTATATATAACGAAAATGGAGAAAAGATTGAAATAGTAATAGGAGAGAAAAAAGATGATCCTTGTTTTACTATTACAGATTTATTACCGCATCTTGCAAAAGATCAGATGGAACTTACAGCAAATAAATTTATCGATCCAGAAAACATGACGATAATAGTTGGATCTATACCAAGCAAAGACGATAAAGATAATAAAGTAAAAAACAATATATTAAAAATACTTAATAAAAAATATGGAATAAAAGAAATAGATTTTGCAAGAAGTGATATTCGTTTTGTTCCAAGTTTTAGAGCAAAATATATTGGATTTGATAAAGGTTTGATTGCTGGATATGGTCAAGATGATAGAGTTTGTTCATACGCAACGGTAAAAGCAATAATAGACATTGCAAATGAGAACAAAGTTTTAAAGAAAACAGCAGTTGCACTTATTGTGGATAAAGAAGAAATTGGAAGTGTTGGAAATACTTCAATGAGTTCACAAGCATTTGATATTTTCGTAGCAAATTTACTTGATAAAGTCGAAGAAAATAGTTGTAATATAGCTTTATATAATGCAATGAATAATTCTAAAATGTTATCTGCAGATGTATCAAATGCGGTAGAACCTATGTATCAAGAAGTAAGTGATATACAAAATGCTAATATTATAGGATGTGGAGTAGCATTAGAAAAATATACTGGATCAGGTGGTAAGTATTCAGCTAGTGAAGCAAGTGCAGAGTATACATCATATGTTATGAATTTGTTTGATAAAAATGATATCGCATACCAAATGGGAACACTTGGAAAGATTGGAAAAGGTGGAGGAGGAACAATTGCCTACATTTTAGCTAATAAAGGAATTGATGTAATTGATTGTGGAACAGCTGTACTTTCAATGCATTCACCATATGAAGTAACTTCAACTATTGATGTATATGAGACATATAGAGCATATAAAACATTCTTTTTAAATTAAATAAAAAAGGGGAGTATTAATGTTTAAAACATTACTTAAAAATACAGATTTAATAGTATTAATAGCTGTTATTGCTTTAGTTATAATTGGTATAATTGGAATATATAGTGCAGGTTATAATGATGCTACTTTAAAAGATGATTATTTTAAGCAGTTCTTATGGCTTATTGTTTCATTAGTAGCACTTACTGTAGTTTGGCTTATAGATTATAATATGTTTGGTGTACTGAGCATACCACTTTATGTAGTATGTTTAGGTCTTCTTGTTGGAGTACTTTTTACAACTCCAATTTATGGTGCAAGAAGTTGGTTCCAGTTTGGGTCGATAAGCGTTCAACCATCAGAAGTAACAAAGATAATATATATATTATTATCTGCTAAATTTATGGAACATATCTTATCTAAGGATAAGAAGGCTATAAATAAATGGTATAATATATTAATTATACTTGGAATAATGTTAGTACCAGTTATTTTAGTATTAATGCAACCAGACTTTGGAACAGCAGTAGTATTTCTATTTATAACAGTAACAATGTTATTTAAAGCGGGAATTAACTATAAATATGTATTAATAGGGTTATTAATATTAATAACTTTAATTCCTATAATATATTTTTTTGTATTAAATGATGTTCAACAACAGAGAATATTGGTATTTTTAAATCCAGAATTAGATCCTTTAGGCAGTGGATATAATGCAATTCAATCTAAGATAGCAGTAGGATCTGGAATGTTATTTGGGACAGGCTTACTTAATGGGACACAAACACAATATGGTTATTTACCGGTTAAGACATCTGATTTTATATTTTCTGTAATATCAGAAGAAATGGGCTTTATTATTTCTACACTTATTGTTATAATATATACAGTATTATTAGTAAGAATAGTAAATATTTCAAAAACAGCTAGAGATACATATGGTGCTTTAGTTTCAATCGGAATATTTGGAATGATATTTTTTCATTTTATAGAAAATATAGGGATGACAATGGGACTTTTACCTATAACGGGTATACCACTTCCATTTGTAAGTTATGGTGGAAGTAATTTGCTTACTAATTTTATAGCTATAGGAATAGTACTTAGCATAAGTGCAAGAAGACAAAGAACAATCTTTGTTGATTAAATATAGGGAGGTTAATTATGAAAAGAAAAAGAGGTGTTACAACATCAGTAATAGTTTTGGCAGTTGTAATTATGTTTATAATATTAACAACAGCAACTGTAGTAGGTAGCAGGAATATAGATACAGTACATTATGAGGAGTTTACAAGTCAATTAAATAGAGTATCTGATGCAGTAAATGAGTATATAACAAAAAATGAAGAACTTCCTGTAAATAGTTCATATGAAGTTGTAGGTAAAGCAGGACTTACAGAAGATTTAACAAATGAAATAACAAAAAATGGAGACACAAATAACAATTTATATGTAATTGATATGAATAAGATAGATGTTAATAATGTTAGTAAAGGCAACGGTAATATAACGGATAGAGATATATTTTTAGTTGCTGAAAATACAAATAATGTCTATTATTATAAAGGATATAAATATAGAGGAACATTATATTACGGGATATAGGTATTTAATATGAATAAGTATGTAAAAGAGATAAATATAGGAAAAGTGCAGATTAAAAACAATATATTTTTAGCTCCTATGGCAGGTATAACTGACCTGCCTTTTAGGCATATTTGTAAGAAGTTTAATCCAGGTTTAATGTATACAGAAATGGTAAGTGCAAAAGGTCTTGTTTATGAAGATATAAAAACAAATAAGATGTTAACTTTGCTAAAAAACGAAAGACCATCTGCAGTACAGATTTTTGGAAGTAATAAAGAGGATATCGTAAAAGCCATAGAAAAATTAAACGAAATAGAAGAAATAGATATCATAGATATAAATATGGGGTGCCCTGCTCCTAAAGTTACAAAAAACGGTGATGGGTCAGCGCTTTTAAAAAACTTAGATAAAATAGATGAAATAACAAAGGCTGCAGTAGAAGTATCTAACAAACCTATAACAGTAAAATTTAGAATAGGCTATTATAAAGACCAAAATGTAGCAGTAGAAGTTGCTAAGATTTGTGAAAAAAATAAAGTAGCTTTAATTACTGTTCATGGAAGAACAAAAGAGCAAATGTATACTGGTAAAAATAACCTTGATGCAATAAAAGAGGTAAAAGAAGCCGTAAGTATTCCTGTAATAGGAAATGGAGATGTGGTCGATGTTGCTTCTGCAAATTATATGTTCGAATATACAGGTGTAGACGGAATAATGATAGCAAGAGGGGCTATGGGAAGGCCTTGGATATTTAAAGAAATTATGGAAGAAAAAGAAATAAATTTATCCCCAAAAGAAAGACTTGAAATAATGTTAGAACATATTGATGTAGCAGTAGACTATTATTCTGAAAAAAGAGCAATACCAGAACTTAGAAAACATATTGCTTGTTACTTAAAAGGACTTAAAAATAGCTCATACGTAAAAGATTTAATTAATAGAGAAACTTCAAAAGAAAAGGTAAAAAAGCTTTTAATAGAGTACTTTGAAACATTAACATAGCAATAGAAAATTAATGCTTGACAGAAGTGTTAATATATGAAACAATATCATATATTAAGCAAATAATCAAACGAAAAGAGGTAAATGATGTTAACTAAAGAGCGTAGATGCGCTGTGGTTGTGTCACAAAGTAGAATCTAGCAATAATGTAGATTTGGGTTTTTATGCTCAAAATAGAAAAAGATATAAATTAATATATAGATTATTATAATAATAAAAGGATTAAGAGCAAACTAAATGGAATGAGCCCTGTAAGTTACAGAATTCATTCCATGACGTTGCTTAATGATACTTAGTCAAAAAGAGTCTAACTTTTTGGATTCAGTTCAATGTACCATAAACTAATTTTTATAAATAATTTTAAGTACTAGGGCAATGTTCCTTTACATATAATCTAATGTAATTTAGTTATATGTAAAGGAGTTTTTTATGCTTGTTTTAAATATTAAAAAATTTTTTGAAAGTAAAGTAACTATTCTATTATTCTCTGTTATAGGGGTATTAATAATATTATCTATATTAATATACACACTTAGTATGAAATCAAATATTTTTAATGGCATGCTAATAGATGATATTATGGGAAAAATAGGAGCAAAAAATAATGTTTTAAACATGGAAAATTTTTATACTGAATTTGAAGTTACAATAGTAAGTAATAAAAATACAAACACTTATAACATGAAAGAATGGTATAAAAAAGATGTAGGAAGTAAAGTAGAATATTTAGATAATAGTAATTCTAAAGTTAATATTCTAATTAAAAAAGATAATATTACACTAAAAAATGAAAATCAAAAAAATACTCTTATAATAAATCCATACGTACTTAAATATTCAAATTTACTTAGTATTAATACTTTTATAAATATATATAATAAAAGTAAAGAAAAAGAATGTTGTTTTAGTGCTAATAGTTATGAAAAAGCAAATAATATAAATATGATATTAGAAAATATATGTAAAAATAAAGATAAATGTGAATGTGAATTTGTAGATATAGTAAATAGTGTGAGTAAATTAGAGCTTAAATTAGATAAAAATTCTGGATTACCTTTAACATATATAGTATATGATAATGACAAAAAGGAATGTATAAGCATAGTATATAACAGGTTTGATATAAATACAGATATTAAAAATAGTATCTTTGATTTATAATTTAAAAAATACATATAATAAATCAAAAGCTTAATATATCAAATCAATTACAAAATGGGAAGTGAAGTATGAGAGTTAAAAGAGGAGAAATATATTATGCTGATTTAAGTCCTGTTATAGGTAGTGAGCAGGCAGGAATTAGACCTATTTTAGTAGTACAAAATGATGTTGGAAATAAATTTAGTCCAACTATAATAGGAATAGCAATAACGTCTAAGCAAAAGGCAAAATTACCAACACACATAGAAATAGAAGGAACAAAATATGGACTGGATAAAGATTCGGTTATACTTGCAGAACAAATAAGAACATTAGATAAAAAAAGATTAAAAGAAAAAGTTGGAAGATTAGATAATGAAACCATGGAAAAAGTAAAAAGGGCAATAGAAATAAGTTTTGGAATAAGAGGAGAATTAAATCTTGAAGAAATGTATTTAAATGGATTATTTGTATAAAAAAGACATTAGATTTTTCTAATGTCCTTTTTACTTAAAGTAAATATATTCCAAATGTATTATTTGTTGGGTCTTTAAAGAGTTCTAACCTAGGAGGATATATTGTAAATATTATAAACAATAAAAATAAAGAAGTAATGATTATTATGCCAGTTGCATTTTTGTTTATATTACTTACATTTTGGTATTGTTTTTTCATATTAATATAAATATAAAAGAAAGATATAATTATTGATATTATATATAGTGTAATATCAAAAAAAGAAGATATATCTTTAAAAATTAATTTATATAGATAATGAATAATAGGAATGATTATCATGGATAATATTATAGAAATACTTGTATAATACCAAAAACTGTTCAATTTATAACTACTTTTTCTATATATCAATGAATAAATTATTCCAAATAAAGTAATAGGAATTAATACAAGTTTTAAATGCTCCCATACACTTTCGTTAACAGGAGTAAATAAGCCAACTAAAAAAGATTTATTAAAAAAATCATATGCAAAATGTAGTAGTGTTCCTAAAACAATGCATGCAATACAAGAAGTTATAAATAATGGTCTGTTTATTATGTCGTTATTTTTTTTATTCAAAATAATCACCCTTAATAGTATATGTTTAAATGAAAAAAATAAACTCAAGTAATAAAAATTACTTGAGTTAAGTATATATAATATTAGGAATTAATTATGTTTTATATACTTGATATTAGCATCCGCATCCACAGCAACATACTAATACGATTATTATAAGGATGATCCATATACAACAGCCGCCACCAAAGCCGCCACCGAAGTTTCCGCATCCACAACCGCCACCGCAGTTTCCACAGCCACATCCGCAGCCTCCGCATCTTTCATCTATCATGGTTAAATTCCCTCCTTTACTATTTAAAGTATTAGACCACTTAATAAGGGATCTACATTTGAGACTTTAAAAAAGTCGTCAAAATTCATGTCGGAGGTATTTGCATTTTTGCATCTGAATAATATTAAAGTTAAAAGTATAGTCCATATTATTGAGTTATTGCAACAGTTATTATTCATTTAAATACCTCCTATTAAATCAGAAGGAGTAATGTTTTATCAGTTTGTCATATCTGATTTATAATATATAGTATGAATAAAATAAAAAAGTGTGACTACTTGTATAAGAAAATAAATGATGATAAAATATTTCTGTAATGTGGGGGATTTTAGTGGATAAAAACGAAATTATAAATTTAGATATTATAGACAATGGAATGAACTTTGAAGGTATAGCAAGATTAGATAATAAAGTTGTATTTGTTCCTTATGCTATAAAAGGAGAGAAAGTTAAAGCTAAAATAGTAAAAAATACAAATAATTATTTGCTTGCAGAAATAGAAGAAATAACAAAGAAATCAAAATATAGAAAACAAGATATTTGTAAACATTTTGATGGCTGCGGAGGTTGCGTAGGCATGCATATTGATTATGCTAAAACTCTTGATATGAAAAAAGAGATAGTAAAAAACGTATTAAAAAAGCAAGGACTTGATAGCGACTTAGTAAATGAAATATATGGAATGGGAACACCATATAATTATAGAAATAAAGTTCAATATCCTGTAAGAAGAATGAAAAATAAAAATGTAATGGGAATGTTCTCTGAGAAAAGCCATAAATTAATAGAAGTAACAGATTGTAGTATACAAGATAAGGAAATAAATGATGTTGCTAAATATATGTTTGAATGTATATGTAATAAAAATATACAAGGATATAATGAAGAAAAACATATAGGAGATATAAAAAACATAATGGTAAGAAAAGGTATAAATACAGGAGAGATTTTATGTATATTTGTTTGTGCAAATAAAGATATTGTAAATTCTAAACAGATGTTAGAAGTTTGTAATATGTTAAAATATAAATATAGTAATATAAAGGGAATAGTTGCTAATATAAATGATAAAAAAACCAATGTTATATTAGGAAATAAAAATATTGTGTTATACGGAGAAGATAGAATAAAAGAAAAAATAGGAGAAAAGACATATTATATTTCTACTAATTCATTTTTTCAAGTAAATACTATTATGGCAGAGATTTTATTTAGTGTTTTAAAGGACAAGCTTAAACTAAAAAAAGAAGAAAACTTACTTGAATTATATAGTGGAGTAGGTACAATAGGCATATTTTTATCTGATTTAGTAAAAGAAGTATACGGAGCCGAAATAGTTCAAGATGCTGTAGAAATGGCAAAGAAAAATGTTAAATTAAATAATATAAAAAATACAAAATATATTTTAGGTGATGCTAGTATAGAAATTGAAAAGCTAAGAAATAAAGGAAAACATTTTGATATAATTGTAGTAGATCCGCCAAGAAAAGGTTTAGATACAAAAGGTATAGAAACAATATTAAGTTTGAAACCTAAAAAAATAGGGTATGTTAGTTGTAATCCAGCTACACTTGCTAGAGACTTATCAATTTTAAGCAAGGAATATACTATAAAAAGTGTAGATTTATTTGATTTATTTCCTTGGACTAAACATGTGGAAGTCGTAACAACTTTAGAGCTAAAGTAATGCTAAGTTATTGATATAAATTAGATTTATTTGTTTGCTAAAAAGAAAGTGAGTATGAAAATGAATATTAATGTTAATAATGTGAATATTTATTATGAAGTTTATGGAAGTGGCAGACCAATAATACTATTACACGGAAATAGTGAAACTCATGAAATATTTGACAAGTTAATTGAAAAACTAAAAGATAAATGTAAAGTTTATGCAATTGATAGTAGATGCCATGGAAAAAGCGAGAAAACTAGTGAGATTTCATATAATTTAATGAGAGACGATATTATTGCATTTATTAAGAAATTAAAAATAGAAAAACCAATATTATATGGATTTAGTGATGGAGGAATTATTGGTTTACTTGTTGCCATTAAAGAGCCCAATATATTATCTAAATTGATAGTAAGTGGAGCAAATTTAAGTCCAAATGGTATGAAAAAGTCCATATTGATTTTATCAAAATTAGGATATTTTTTTACTAAAAATAAATTGTTTAAAATGATGATAGATGAACCTAATATTCATTTGGAAGAATTAAAGAAAATTAAAATTCCAACTATTATACTGGCAGGACAAAGAGATGTTATAAAATTAGAACATACAAAGATAATTAAAAATAACATACCTAATAGTATACTTGAAATAGTAAAAAATGAAAACCATGGAAGTTATATAATTCATACTAGTAAAATATATGATATAATAAAAAAATACATTTAGTTATAAAGCATATATAGTTTTTGAATCTGAAAAATAAAATAGTCATATACATTATAATTTTTAATAAGAAAAACTAATTAACTTAAAGAGGATAATATTATATTAAAGTTATAACTATAAAACAACCATGAGCAACTTTAATAGTAAAAGGATATAAAAAAATATGAGCTTAGAACTTGGAAAGCAAATTATAGAGAAGACATTTTAATACATGCAGTAAAAGAAATGGATTAGAGTTTAAATTAAAAGGTGTTAAAGAAATAGAGCAAATTAATAAAACGGAAAGTTAGATTTATGGGCGTATAATTATTAGAAAATCACTTGACTATTTCTTGTTCATTTATTAAAATTTAGAAAAATGAAGGAGAAATATAATGAAAAAGAGAGAAGAAATATATAATTTATATTGGTACTTTGCAGCTGAAAGACAAAATATTTTTTATAATAAATTAAAAAATAAAATGCCACCATGGACAACAGATAAAATTCTTCAAGAATACAAATTTTGCAATAGCTATAGAGCAAGTGATAGAGTTTCGCAGTATCTACTTAAACATGTTATATATAATGGAAGAAATTATACTAAAGCGGATATGATATTTAGAATAGTATTATTTAAAATATTTAATAAAGAATCAACGTGGGAACTGTTTTTAAATAAGTTAGGAGATGTAACTTTAGAAAATTTTAATTTTAAAAAGTACTGCGATATTTTAGATGAAGCAAAATTAAACGGACAAAAGATATATACAGATGCATATATGTCATGTGCGACAAAAGCTTATGGATATAGTAAAAAGCATGAAAACCATATAGCATTAATAGAGCATATGTTTATTAAAGATAAAATTCAAGATAAAATATTAAATGCAAAAAGTATGCAAGAAGCATTTAACTATATAAAAGAATATCCACTTATTGGTGACTTTATGGCATATCAATTAATAACAGATATTAATTATAGTGATGTAGTTGATTTTAGTGAAAGAGAATTTACAGTAGTAGGCCCAGGATCTAAAAGAGGGATAGATAAATGCTTTATAGATTTAGAGGGAATGAGTAAAGAAGATGTTATTAAATGGATGTGTAATAATCAAGAAAAGGAATTTAAAAGATTAAATATAGATTTTAAAAAGTTAGGTAATAGACCTCTTCAATATATAGATTGTCAAAATTTATTTTGTGAACTGGATAAATATTTAAGAAAAGCAAAACCGGAGCTTAAAAGCAATAGAACTAAAATAAAGAAAAAATATGTTGCAAAGGAAGATAAAATAGAATATTTTTATCCTCCAAAGTGGAATATTAAAATTTAATGTAAAAGTTTTGTAAACAGGTGACGAATTAATTGACAGTGACTGGTGGTCATGATAATATATTATCGTAATCAAAGGTCACTTTTTATTTGAGGTAGAGAAATATGCCAACAGAAACATTTTATAATTTAAATAGTGAAAAAAAAGAAAAAATAATTAATGCTATGAAGAATGAATTTAGTAGAGTACCTTTAAATGAATTGTCTATTAATAGAATAATAGAAGACAGTGATATTTCTAAAGGAAGTTTTTATCAATATTTCAAAAATAAAGATGAGGCAATAAAATATATACTTAAAATATTTATTGATGAGGAAAAAGAAAAACTTATTCAAATTTTAAAAAAGAACAAAGGAAATATATTTAAATTTTCTCTTGAAGTGTTAGAACTTGCTAAGGAAAATATAAATGAGCAAGATGTTAAAATAGCAAAGAACGTAATTAAAGGTATTTCTGATACTGGAATTAGTTTGATAGATATTAAAAATAATATGTATAAAGGTAAATGCAATAATGATTTTATTGATAACATCGATATAAGTAATTTTTGTATTAAATCTAACATCGAGTTAAAAGCTTTATTAGAGCTTATAATTAAATCACTGGCAGTAGCTTTGATTGATATATTTACGGATAAAAATAAATATGATGAAATAAGACAAATGTTTCAAATTCAGCTTGATATATTAGAAAGAGGAATTATAAGGGAGGAAAATAAATGTTAGAGTTAAAAAACATAAAAAAAGATTATATAACAGGAGATTCAAAAGTTGAAGCGCTAAAAGGAATAAGTATTTCATTTAGAAAAAGCGAATTTGTATCAATACTAGGACCAAGTGGTTGTGGAAAAACAACATTATTAAATATTATAGGAGGACTTGATAGATATACAAGTGGAGATTTGATAATAAATGGAAAATCTACTAAGGAGTTTAACGACAGAGACTGGGATGTATATAGAAATTATTCGGTTGGATTTGTATTTCAAAACTATAATTTAATATCACATCAAACAGTACTTTCCAATGTAGAACTTGCACTTACATTGTCAGGAGTGTCTAAAGAAGAACGAAGAAAAAGAGCAATAGAATCATTAGAAAGTGTTGGTTTAAAAGACCAAATAAACAAAAAGCCTAATCAGTTATCAGGTGGGCAGATGCAGAGAGTAGCAATTGCAAGAGCACTTGTTAATAATCCAGATATAATACTTGCTGATGAACCTACAGGAGCGCTTGATACTAAAACAAGCGTTCAGATAATGGAGATATTAAAAGAAATTTCTAAAGATAAATTAATAGTAATGGTTACACATAATCCAGAAATCGCTGAAAAATATTCATCAAGAATTATAAAAGTAAGAGATGGTAAAGTAATAGAAGATTCTGATCCATTTGATGGAAAGCAAAAAATAAAAGAGAATAAAGATAGTAAAAAACTAAAAACATCAATGAACTTTAAAACAGCATTATCACTTAGCTTTAATAATCTTTTAACTAAAAAAGGTAGAACAATACTTACTGCTTTTGCTGGAAGTATTGGAATAATAGGGATAGCTTTAATTTTATCTTTGTCAAATGGAGTGCAAAATTATATTAATAAAGTAGAGGAAGATACACTATCTTCTTACCCTATAACAATTGAAGACACAACAGTTGATATGACATCAATGATGGGAAGCTTTATGAATGAGGAGACAGAAGCTGAAAATAGGTCTCCTAATAAGATTTATTCTAAAAATATAATGAATGATTTGATGACATTTATGTCCTCAAAAATAGAAAGTAATAACCTAGAAGAATTTAAGAAATATTTAGATGATAAAAATAATTCGGATATTCAAAATAATGTCAATGCTATACAGTATAGTTATGATTTAAATATAAATTTATATAAAGAGAATACAGATGATGGAATAGTTAAGGTAAATCCAAGCACGGTAATGGATAAAATTGGTATGGGGGCCATGGTAGATGAACAAAATAATTCAATGCTGTCTTCTATGAATATGTTGTCTACAGATGTTTGGTATGAAATGTTGGACAATGATGAATTGATAAAATCTCAATATCAAGTGCTTGCAGGGAAATTGCCTGAAAAGTATAATGAAGTAGTACTTATGGTAAATAAAGATAATGAAATAAGTGACTATACACTATATTCTCTTGGATTAATAAGTCAAGAAGAATTAGAAGAAGAATTTAAAAAATTACAAAATGGCGAGGAAGTAGAAAAACTAGAAATAAAAGAATATAGTTATGATGAGTTAATTAATTTATCTTTTAAATTAATTTTAAATACTGACTATTATGTACATGAAAATAATGTTTGGGTAGACAAAAGCACAGATGAAGATTACATGAAAGAAAAAATAAAGAATGCGGAAAGTATTAAAGTTGTTGGAATAATAAAAATAAATGATGAAACAGTAGCGAACTCTGAATATGGTAGAATTGGTTATACTAAAGAATTAAAAGAGTATGTTATAAATAAAATAAATGAAACAGAGATTGTGAAAGAACAAAAAGAAAACGAAACAATAAATGTATTTACAGGATTAGAATTTCCTAAAGATACAACATCACAAGGGTTTGATTATAACTCTCTTACACAACAGCAAAAACAATATATGCAAACATTAAGTCAAGAAGAACTTGCAAAGTTAATGGAAACATACACTGCAAATTCTGGTTCAACATATGAAGATAACTTATTAAAATTAGGTGTTGCTGATTTAGATAAACCTACAGCAATAAATATATATGCTAAGAATTTTGAAGCAAAAGAAGCTATATCAGATGCAATAGATGAATATAACGAGCAAAAGAAAAATGAAGGAAAAGATGAAGACGTTATAAATTACACAGATATAGTAGGCCTTATGATGAATTCTGTAAATAGAATAATTGATGTTATAAGTTATGTACTTATTGCTTTTGTTGCAATATCTTTAGTAGTTTCTTCTATTATGATAGGAATAATTACATATATATCTGTTCTTGAAAGAATAAAGGAAATAGGAATATTAAGGGCAATTGGTGCATCAAAGAAAGATATATCTAGAGTATTTAATGCAGAAACATTTATAGTAGGTTTGATAGCAGGTGTTCTAGGAATAGGAATAACAATATTACTTACAATACCAATAAATGCAATAATAAAATCCCTTGTTGGAATATCTACAATAGCTAAATTACCTGTACTTGGAGGAATAATACTTGTAATTATTAGCATGGCACTTACTATAACAGCAGGATTAATACCTTCTAAAATGGCAAGTAAAAAAGATCCTGTAGAGGCATTAAGAACTGAATAAGAATATATTTAAAATTAAAAAATTGGCTGTGTTATATAAAATACAGCTAATTTTTATAAAAACTAAATTTATTATTTGAATTGTTAAAATAAATATAATATAATATTGTAAATTATAGAAAGGGATGATTTATATGGAAAAATCAGTAGTATATTTCTCAAAAAATATATCAAAAGAAAATTTAGTAGATATGTATAAAGCATTAAATGTAAAGTTGCCAGGAAACATAGCTATAAAAGTGCATTCTGGAGAAGAAGGTAATCAAAACTATTTAAGAGCAGAATTTATGGAAGATATAGTTAAGCATTTAAATGGAACTATAGTAGAATGTAATACAGCATATGAGGGAGCAAGAGATACAACAGACAAACACAAAAAATTAATGGAAAATCATGGTTGGTCTAAATTATATAAAGTGGATATTATGGATGAAGAAGGAGATATGAAATTACCTATTCCAGAAGGAAAAGTAATTAAAGAGAATTATGTAGGAACTCATCTAAACAATTATGATTCTATGCTTGTAATATCTCATTTTAAAGGACATCCTATGGGAGGATTTGGTGGAGCATTAAAAAATATGTCAATAGGGATTGCTTCATCTTATGGTAAAAAATATATACATGGAGCAGGAAATCCAGAAGCTTTTTGGGAAACAGAACGTAATTTGTTTTTAGAATCAATGGCAGATGCAGATAAATCTATTATGAATCATTTTAAAGAAAATATATTATTTATAAATATAATGTGTAATATGTCTGTTGATTGTGATTGTTGTGCGGTAGCTGAAGATCCATGTATAAAAGATATAGGTATACTTGCTTCAAAAGATCCAGTAGCGCTTGATAAAGCATGTTTAGATTTAGTGTATAATTCAAATGACCCTGGAAAAGACCATTTTATAGAAAGAGTTGAATCAAGAAATGGAAAACATATAATAGAAGCAGCAGAGGAACTTGGAATTGGAAATACAGATTATGAACTAGTTAATATTGATTAAGAATGAACTTAAAAATAGTTGCTTGACACATTAAACAATATATGGTATTTTATAAACAGCAAAGATAAGAAAAGATGAAAATAAATGTTAACTAAAGAGCGTAGAAACGTTGGGGTTGTAACACACACATACACACAAATAGAATCTAGAAATAATCTAGAGGTAATTTTTTACGCTAAAAATAACACAAAAAATATAAATGAAGTTAGTTATACTAAATAAAAAAAAAGTATAGCTAGTTTTTTTGCATTTAAGAAGGTATAAACATGATAAAAAGTGGGGGAATTATGCGAAAATAAAAAAACAAAGGAATATCATTAATAGTGTTAGTAATAACAACAATAATAATGATAATATTAGCAGGAGCAATAATACTAATATTAAGTAATAGAGGAATAATTAGATGAGTAGAAGAGAAAAAAATAAAAATAACACATCAACATTAAAAGAGGCAGCAAATATAACATACTCATGAGCGCACCAGTTTTTGAAAGATATAGATACTCTTAAAAATACATATTTTTATTAAATTTGTATCAAAAGTATTTAAAAACGCATCTTATTGATACAAAATTGTTGAAAAGAATTAAAAATTTACTGCATATACTAATCAAATATATGCATATAAAATTAAGAAACAGATGCAGAAAAACATTGACTATATGCATATAAAATGATAAAATATATGCAGATAATATAAAAATGTGCATAAAAAATACGTAGAAAGAAGGATTTATAATGAAAAGATTTGATTATTCGTTTTTAGATAATGGATTATTGCCAGCTAATTTAATAAATATTACAGGTACAATTTATTCATTGAAAACAGGAGCAAAAATCAGAAAAGATGAATATGAGAGAATATTTACTGAATTAGAAAAAATAGCAGTAGTTCAATCTGTAAAAAGTTCAAATGCTATAGAAGGTATAGTAACTAGTGATGAACGTATTGAAGAAATAGTAAATCAAAATAGTAAACCATTGAATCATAATGAAAATGAAATTGCTGGATATAGAGATGCATTAAATGAAATTCATTTGCATTATGAAGATATAGAATTTAGTGAAAATACAATATTAAGACTGCACGAAATAATGATGAGTTATACTGGTAGTGAAGATGCAGGTCAATATAAAGTTAATCAAAACTATATTGTCGAAGAAGATAAACAGGGAAATAGAAAAATGAGATTTAAGCCTTTAGATGCTAAAGAAACGCCAGATGCAATGGAACAATTGGTATTGGCTTATCAAGATGCTTGTAATAACTCTAATATTAATCAATTATTACTAATTCCATGTGTGATTCTTGATTTCCTTTGTATACATCCGTTTAGAGATGGAAATGGAAGAATGTCAAGATTGTTAACTTTGTTATTATTATATAAAAATGGTTTTGATGTAGGTAAATATATTTCATTTGAGGAACAAATAAATAATAGTAAAGGAAATTATTATGAGGCATTAAGATTATCTTCTATTAATTGGTTAGAAAATGAACATAGTTATATTCCTTTTATAGAAAATTTATTATCTACTTTATATATGTGTTATAAAGAACTAGATAAAATATTTAGTGTTGTAAATAGTAATAAAATTACTAAAAAAGCAAGAATAGAAGCTACAATATTAAATAATTTAACACCTATATCAAAAGCTGAAATATGCAAGATATTACCAGATGTAAGTGCCACAACTGTAGAAGCAGTTTTAGGTACAATGGTTAAAGATGGATCAATAATTATAATAGGAAGTGGAAGAAATACCAAATATATGAGAAATGATAGAAGACAATAATTTCTTAAAAAGTGTCGATTCAAGAACTCAAAAAGCGTACAACAAAATAGTCAAAAAATGCATAAAATATTCAAAAAATATAGAACCGATTATAAATCTATTCTGGTATGCTATTTTTATATGTAACTATAGAATTTGATATATTATTGTAGTATAATTTATATATTAAAATATTATATAGGAGAAAAAGATAAATGTTAGAATTAAAAAATATTTGTTTTACAAGAGATAATAAAAAAATATTAGATGATGTAAATTTAAAAATAGATACAGGCAAGTTTATTGTTATAACAGGACCAAATGGATCAGGGAAATCCACACTTGCTAAAATAATAATGGGAATAACAAAACAAGATCAAGGTCAGGTTATATTTAACGGTAAAGATATATCAAATTTAAGTATTGATGAAAGAGCTAAATTGGGTATAGGATTTGCATTTCAACAACCTGTTAAATTTAAAGGAATAACAGTTCATGATATTATTAATTTATCAGCAAATAAAGAAATAAGTAAAAAGGAGATTCATAAAGCATTAGCAGGAGTGGGGTTATGCCCTAAAGAATATATAGATAGAGAGGTGAATGCATCACTTTCAGGTGGAGAGCTAAAAAGAATTGAGATAGCTTCTGTTTCTATTAAAAAATCAAAATTAACTATATTTGATGAACCAGAAGCTGGGATAGATCTATGGAGCTTTAATAACCTTATAGAAGTATTTGAAAATATGAGAGAGGAGACAAAAGGTACTAGCATAATAATTTCTCATCAAGAGAGGATTTTAAATATAGCAGATGAAATTATAGTACTAAAGAAAGGGAAAGTAGTAAGAAGAGGAACAAGAGATGAGGTTTTATTTAATGTTATTGAAAAAAGATGTCCTCGAAGACTATATAAAGGAGGAAAGTGTGAACAAGATAGATAAAGAATTATTAAATAAAATAGCAGATATAAATGGTAAAATAACAGGTGCATATAATATTAGGAAAGACGGAAAAAAAATAGAAAGAAGAACTACAGAGAATATTGATATTGTTACAAAAGAAGATAAACCTGGGATAGATATATTTGTTAAGAGTAATACTAAGGGAGAAATAGTATATATTCCAGTTATAATAACAGAAAAGGGACTTGTTGATATTGTATATAACGACTTTTATATAGGAAAAAACGCAGATGTTACAATTATAGCTGGATGTGGTATTCATAACGATCATGCTGAAAGATCTCAGCATGATGGGATACATAGATTTTTCTTAGAAGAAGGAGCACATGTTAAATATGTGGAAAAACACATCGGTGAAGGAAAAGGAACAGGAGAGAAAGTATTAAACCCTGTAACAGAAGTAACATTAAAAAGAGGAGCAAGCTTAGAAATGGAAACAGTTCAAATTAAAGGTGTTGACTCATCAATAAGAAAAACAAAAGGAAAGCTTTATGCAGATACTAATTTTGTTATAACTGAAAAGATAATGACACATGGAAATCAATTTGCTAAAACCATATTTGATGTTAAATTAAATGGAGATAACGCAAGTACTCATGTTACTTCTAGATCTGTTGCAACTGAAAAGTCATCTCAAGAATTTATATCAAAAATATATGGTAACAAAAAATGTTTTGCTCATGTTGAATGTGACGCTATTATAAAAGATGAAGCTAAAGTAAAAGCTATTCCTGCAATTAATGCAAATAATGTTGAAGCAAATTTAATACACGAAGCTGCAATAGGAAAGATTGCAGGTGAACAATTAATTAAACTTATGACATTAGGTCTAAGTGAAAAAGAAGCAGAAGAACAAATAATAAAAGGATTTTTAAAATAAAGTGAAAAAGAGATTTCAAAAAATATATATAGAAATAACAAACATATGTAATTTGAACTGTAGTTTTTGTCCTAAAACAATTAGAGGATATATAAATATGTCAGTTAAGCAGTTTGAAAATATAGCAAAAGAAATAAAGAATTATACAAATTTAGTATATTTACATGTAAAGGGAGAGCCATTAATGCATCCTGATTTTAGGAACATATTAAAAATATGTGAAGAAAATAGTTTAATGGTAAATCTAACTACTAACGGAACACTTTTAAAAAATAACATAGACATATTATTAAATAGTAAATGTATAAGGCAAATAAATATTTCTGTTCATAGTATTGTGGAAAATAAAAAGGATATAGAAGATATAACGCTATATATGAATGATGTTTTCTATTGTGTAGATAAGCTGTCTTATAAATATATAATATCATATAGATTATGGAACGTATTAGATATAAAGGAAAATGAACATAATAAATTATTACTTGATATGATAGGTGAAAAATATATGAAATCAAATTTATATCTACTAGCAAAAGAAAATAGTAGTATAAAATTAAAAGATAATATTTATTTAAATCAGGATATAGAGTTTAAATGGCCTAAAATAGATGATGAAGAATTAACAACAAAAGGAACATGTTTAGGCTTAAAAAATCAAATAGCTATTTTAGTAAATGGTGATGTGGTTCCATGCTGTCTTGATGAAAATGCTAATATAAAACTTGGAAATATATTTGAAAAGTCTTTAGAAGAAATACTAAATTCTAAAAAAAGTATAAGTATTATTAAAGGTTTTAATGATAATAAACTTGTAGAGAGGCTATGTAGAACATGTGGATTTAGAAAAAAGTTTGAAAGTAAGGTGTTAAGTAAAAAAATATTTGTTGACAAAAGAATATTTCTAGAAAAAACATATAATAAATCTGAAAAGGTATAATAATATATCATAGGAGGTACTCTAAGTTGAAAAAAGTTTTAATTAAGATAGAAGGAATGACATGTGCAGGTTGCTCTTCTGGACTTGAAAAATATCTAAACAAACAAAACGGAATAATAAAAGCAGAAGTAAACCTTGTAATGAATAATGCAAATATAGAATATGATGAAAAGGTTATAGATCTAGATAAGATTGATAATTTTGTTAAAGAAGCAGGGTTTAAAAGTTTAGGACCTGATAACTTTCAAATAGAAAAAAACAATTTTAAAAAGGAAAAGATAAAATTAATTATAACAATAGTATTAGGAATAGTCATAATGTATTTGTCTATGGCGCATATGGTAGGATTAAAAGTACCATATATAAATATAGAAAATAACCCTATATTATATGGTATAGTTTTAGCAGTATTATCTACTGTCATAATAGGATTATCATTTAAAATAATAATAAATGGAACTAGAAAATTAATTCATAAAATGCCTAACATGGATACTCTAATAAGTATAGGAGTAGTAACGTCATATATATACAGCATATATTCTTTAATAATGTCTATTATAGTAGATATATCATATATACATAGTGTGTATTTTGAATCGGCAGCTATGGTTATAGTGTTTACAAAAATAGGAAGGTATATAGATAGTAAAAGTAAAATAAAAACAAAGGAAGCTATTACTAAACTTATGACTATTACTCCAAATAAGGCAGTTGTAATCAGAGAAGATGAAGAAATATTAGTTAGTATTGATGAAATAAATAAAGGGGATATAGTAGTATGTAAACCTGGTGAAAAAATTGCAGTTGATGGAACAGTAGTAAATGGTAATTCGCATGTTGACGAGTCATTTATTACTGGTGAAAGTATTCCAAAAGAAAAGAAAAAAGGAAATAAAGTTGTAGCAGGGGCAATAAATATAGATGGATATTTAGAATATAGCGCTGAAAAGATAGGAAAAGATTCTACAGTTTCAGAAATAGTAAAAATGGTTGCACAAGCAGTAAACAGTAAGGCTCCTATTTCAAAGTTTGCAGATAAAGTTAGTTATTATTTTGTACCTACAATAATATTAGTAGCAATCATATCATTAATTATTTGGATTATATTAGGAGAAACAATAGGATTTGCACTTAACATATTTATTAGTGTTTTAGTTATTGCATGTCCTTGTGCATTAGGACTTGCAACTCCAATAGCTACAACAATAGCTACAGGAACAAGTGTAAAAAATGGTATACTTATAAAAAATAGCGAAATATTAGAAAATATAAATAAAATAAATACAGTAGTTTTTGATAAGACAGGAACACTTACAGAGGGCAGTATAAGTATATCAAAAATACATAGATATAGTGATTTAAGTGAGAATGCTATTTTACAGCTGGCTGGAAGCATAGAGAAAAAATCAGAACATCCAATATCAAAAGCAATAGTTGATAGATGTAACAAATTAAGTATAAAACTAATTAATATAGATAAGTTTGAAGTATTATCTGGACTTGGAATAAAGGCTATATATGAGGAAAAAGAAGTACTAATCGGTAGTAAAAAGTTTATGATAGAAAATGGCATAAAAATAAATGAAGAAGATGAAGAAAAACTATATCTAGAGGGAAATACAGTTATATTTATTAGTGTAGATAATTTACTTGTTTCTGCTATTGGATTAAAAGATAAAGCAAAAGGTTCAGCAAAAGAAATAGTAAATAGATTAAATAAAAGAAATATAGAAGTACTAATGCTTACAGGAGATAATGAAAAGGCAGCCAAGATTATATCAAATGAAACAGGTATTACAAATGTCATATCAAATGTATTACCTAGTGAAAAATCAAAAAAAATACAAGAAATAAAAAACAGCGGTAAGAAAGTAATGATGGTAGGAGATGGCATAAATGATGCACCGAGCTTGGTAAATGCGGATATAGGTGTAAGCTTAGAAGATGCTACAGATATAGCAATAGATAGTAGTGATGTAGTAATAATGAATAATGATTTAATGAAGATAGATTTTTTGTTTTCAATTAGTAAAAAAACTTTAAAAATCGTAAAGGAAAATTTATTTTGGGCATTTATATATAACATAATAATGATACCAATAGCGTGTGGAGTATTAAAGGAATTTGATATTTTGTTAAATCCAATGTATTCAGCAATTGCGATGACAATAAGTAGTATAACGGTAGTATTAAATTCTTTAAGATTAAAAAGGGTTAAATCTAATTAAAATATTAGGGGGATTTTATGAAAAGATTGAAATTAATAGTTATAGTAATTAGCATCTTAACATTTACGCTTTTTTTAGGTAGTATCTATGCAGGAGAACTTAATTTAAATAGTTTAAAATTTAATGTATTGTTAAATGAAGATGGTAGTATGAATGTTACTGAAATTTGGGATATAAGTATAAAGGATACAAATACATTATACAAAACCTTTCCACTTGATAGTGAAGGCTTTGATGGATTCTCAAATGCTACAGTTTATGAAATATTAGAAAATGGAGAAAAAATACCTTTTGCTAGGACAAACAAAGAGGTATATCATGTAGAAAAAGGCGCATATTATTCCCTTATAAATTCAAAATCAGATTATGAAATAGCATGGGGAGTAAGCATTAATGGTAGAGATACTAAAAGATATGAAATAAATTATACAGTGGATAATATAATTCATAAATATAATGATTGTGCAGAACTATATTGGCAGTTTATTGGAAAAAGTTTTGAAATAGATGCTGATTTTGTAGATGGAACTGTTATTTTACCTCAAAACAATTATACAAAAGAGGATATAAAGGTTTGGGCTCATGGACAGTTAAATGGTAATATAAATATAATTAGTAATAATGAAATAAAATTTGAAGTTAGTAATTTTAAGGCTGGAGAAATGCTAGAAGTAAGAATAGCAATGCCAACTTCTTTGTTTCCTTCATCTAATAAAATTATATCTGTAGCAAAATTAGATAGCATAATAGAAGAGGAAACTATTTGGGCAAATGAGGCAAATGAAGAAAGACAAAGAACTGAAAATATAGAAAAGATGATAGATTTAATAGTTAAGGGCTTTTGTATCTTTTCTATAATATTCTTTTTAATTAAATTAGTAAAGTATATAGGTATAATGAAAAAAACACCTAAATTAGTTCCGGATATAAAATTAGATTATTATAGAGAAATACCAGGAGGAGATGATGCTCTTCCAACAGATGCAGCATTTTTGCAAGGATATATGGAAAGTAATATACCTAATATTGTTTCTTCTATGATGTTAGATTTAGCGTTAAAGAAAGCATTAGCTTTTGAGATAATAGATAAAACGCCATCAAAACAAGAAATAACAGTTAAATTACTTTTAGAGGATAGTAATAAATTAAAAATAGAAGAAAAAATACTTTATGATTATCTAGAAAAAGTAGTTAAAAAAGAAAATTCATTTACAATGAAAGACTTAGAAAAATACATTGAAAAACATATTACTTCATTTAATAAAATGACAAATAATATAATAGAAGAAACTAAAAATACTCAAGTCAAGAAAGGAATTTTTGACTTAGAAATCAACAAAGTACATTCAAAAAATATAGGAATATCTATATTATACTTTGTCTTAGCTATTTTTACTTTATTTGCTTCTATAATGCTATCTTCACTATATAGTAGAGCATATTTATTAATTATACCATTAGTGCTTTTTATTATTCTATTTATTGTAACATTAAATGTAGCACAAAGATATAATGGAGTTACACAAGAAGGAGTAAATCAAAAAGAAAGATGGAATGGATTAAAAAAATATATGAAAGATTTTTCATTACTTGATGAAAAAGAAATTCCGGCGCTTGTTATGTGGGAAAGATATTTAGTATATGCAACTGTTTTTGGCATTGCAGAAAAAGTACTAAAACAGCTTAAATTAAAATATCCAGAGCTATCTGATGAAGGTGCCTTAACTGGAACTACATATATGTATTTAATGTATAGTACTGGAATTAATAGATCATTAATTTCTTCTATTAATAATAGTATAAGTAGTTCATATGCAAGTGGTAATTATTCTTCTGGAAGTGGCAGTGGAGGAGGATTTTCAGGAGGTGGCCGGAGGCGGCTTTGGTGGTGGCGGCCGGAGGTGGTCGTTAACATTGAATAGTTATATTTAAGTATAGCAAAACTTCCCTAGAATTTTCTAGGGAAGTTAGTTTGTTACATAAGCTCTTCTTTTATATAAACTTTAAGTGTCTCAATAAATTCAGAGTTTGTAGGTACATCCTCAACGTATCTAAATATTTTTTCATATTCAGATAGACAAACAGCATTGTCAAAACCTTTTTCTATTGCATGTCTGATTGCACGCTCTACTCTTGAAGGAGTAGTACTAAATTTTTTGGCTGCTTCAGGATAAACTTGTTTTGTAATACCATTGTTACCAAATGAATCATCTTCTAAACTACGATTAAGAATATATTTCAAATATTTAAATCCTTTAATTTGTGGTTGTATACCAAGAGATAATAGAAGTTTAGTTAAAGAAGAATCGTTTAAAGAGAAATTAGTCTTTTCTTCAAAGTTTTCTTCTCTGCTGGTAGCGTCAGACATTGTATCCTCAGAATCAATAGGTATAACGTTGTCACCATAAGATTTTGCTAGGTTCAATAGACTAGTATTATTAGTTAGAATAATGTACATTTGTTTTTATCCTCCTCTTAATTATAAATAGGTATGTATAAAAAATTACATAAATATTATACACTATATTCAGCACCTTGTCAATTATGTAAACAAAATAAGATTTTTGACAGTTTTATTGACTAAAATTTAAGATATAGTATAATATATTTAACAAAGTAAGGAGGAATAATATGATTAATAAATTATTAAAAATATTATTTGTACTCATACTAATAGCGATAATAGTTTTAATTATTATATATTCTATTAAAATGAGCAAAGGAAATGAAACTTCTAATGTTTTTTACACATTTTCAGGCATAGTTGATGAAGTTAATACAACATCAATAATTGTTATTCCAAATGAAGGAGAAGATATACGAAAAAGTAGTGATAAAATACAGGTATATACAGCAGATTTAGTTTTTTATAAAGGTGATGAAGTAACAGTAAAATATGAAGGGGAAATATTAGAAACTTACCCTGCTAAGGTAGAAGCCATTAGTGTTATAAAAAAAGAATACTCTAAGACAGTAAAATTATATTTAACAGCTATAGATAGTATAATGAATGAAGATACAGGATTAAATGAGGGAATAGAATATTTATCAATTGATACATCTACTTTTATAACATATCCAGAAACTAGTATGGAAATATCTAGTTATCCTAAAATAAACGACGATGATGAGGCAAAGATATTAAATTATTGTACGAAATATAACAAAGACGTAAGACAAAATAGTTTTGAAGAATTAAAGGCACAAGGATTATATAATGAAGAAACGTTATCTTTATCAGGAATGCTAATATATATTAATAATATTAAAAGATTTGATGAAAATAAAGTAGAATTTACTATAACTAAATATGTAAGTGGTTTAGGAGCTCTTTTTGGAGAATATACATTAGAATATAATGGAGATATATGGGAAATTACACATTCAGAGTATGCAATAAGTTAATATAGTATAAAGAATCTAGAAAAATTCATATTCTAGATTCTTTAATAGTTATTTTTGATTTAAAGTTATTAAATAATTGTATTTATTTGCATGTCTTATTTCATCTGTTAGAACATACATTAACATATCAGCTAATTCTTTGTTTGGCATATATGCCATAGTTTCCCTATATTTTTTTACAGCATTTAATTCTCCAAAAAGGGCTTTTTTTAATCCATCCATATATGATAAATTACTGTTTTCTGACTTTATATTAGAAGGTGGAAGGACAACTCCTGTAAGCTCAGTAAAAATTTTTCTAAAAATTTTTGCATGAATTTTTTCATCATTCATAATATCTTCAATAATTTTCTTTTGCTCTTCATTTGGTGCTAAAGCAATTAATCTATTATAGAAACTTTCATCTTCATTTTCATCCGTGATGTAGTTTTTTACCTGTTCTATAGCCTTACTTAATAAATATTGAGTACTTTTATTTTGAAAAGTAAGGGGCCAAGGCTCATTATCAATTCTGTTTATATGATCGTTTTGAACTTGATTCATAAAAGCAATATTTTGCATATATGTATAATAATCCATATAAAAACCTCCTCTTACAAATATAATATGCATAGAAGGAAATATTGTTAATTTATCTTAAATATATACTCAAATTATTATTAATATCACATGTAGCAAGGAAGATTTTTGATATATCAGACTTTTTTTGATTTTTTAAATTGTTCTCAAGCCATGTTTTATTATTTCCTGTATATTTTAAATTTTCTTCAATAATTTGACCATCTATAATAACATTAACTACTCTTTTATCCTGTGGAGGTGATAAGTTTAAATCTTCTGGAATTACAGGTCTTTTAGTGCTTAATGGTGAAAAACTTATATGACCAGTAGTTTCTAGTACTGCGCATTCCAAATCAGCTAAGTTAAAATATCCATTTATTCTACACTGTGTTAAAAATTCATTAATATCTAATTTTGATTTTTTAAAGTTTTTTTCTATTAATTTGCCATTTTCGTATAATATAAATGATTTACCATTTATAACCTTTCTAGCTTTTAGTGATTTTGAAGATATAATATATAAAAGATAAATAACGGCTGTATATATTATCATTGCAGTTAATGGTTTCATAAAATCATTTTCTAGTGAAGTAGCCATTTCTGCTGCAATAGAACCTATGGTTATTCCATTTATATAATCAAACATACTAAGCTGTGACATTTGTCTGTTTCCAAGAATTTTCATTAATACAAATAAAGCAGTAACAGATCCAATTGACGATAAACATATTTTTAATAAATCCATAAGACACCTCTTTAAATATTTTGTACTTAAAATTATAAAAAATACATTTATTTATGATATAATTATATATATGAAAGGTGAAAAAATGAAAGAAAAATGTAATTTATGTCCATTTAAATGTAATGTTTATAGAATAGAAAACAACCTAGGTATTTGCAAACTAGAAAGAAAAATAAAAATATCACATGTAACTACTCATATGTGGGAAGAGCCTTGTATTAGTGGAACTAAAGGTTCAGGAGCAATTTTCTTTACAGGTTGTAATTTAAGATGTGTATTTTGTCAAAATTATAAAATAAGTAGAGAAGATAGTATGGGAAAAGAAATGTCTCCTAAAGAACTTGCAAATATATTTATGATTAAGCAAAAAGAGGGAGTACACAACATAAATTTAGTGTCACCAACACCATATATAGATTTAATAAAGGAAGCTATATTAATTGCTAAAGATAGCGGACTAACAATTCCTATAGTATATAATTCTAATGGATATGAAAATGTAGATTCTTTAAAAAAACTACAAGGATTTATAGATGTATATTTACCAGATTTTAAATATGCAGATAATAATATAGCTAAAAAATATTCAAAGGCAATAGATTACAAAGAAAATGTAATTTGCGCTATAAAAGAAATGTATAGACAAGTTGGACAGCCTAAGTTTGATAAAGATGGAATGATTATTTCTGGTGTTATAATTAGACATTTAGTATTACCCAACAATTTAGATAACACTAAGAAAGTTTTAAGAGAGATAGCAAATAATATAAGTAAAGAGACATATGTAAGTTTAATGGGACAATATATCCCTGAAAATAATGCAAAAGAATATGAAGAAATAAATAGAAAACTTACAAAAGAAGAGTATGATAAAGCTATAGATTATTTTTTTGAAGTAGGACTTGAAAATGGATTTATGCAAGATCTTGATGCTGCTTCTAATGAATACATACCTGATTTTTAAGATATATTATACGAATAATAGATATTAAGTATTAGATAGACTTTGTTGACATGGATAAAGTTTTGTAGTATAAAATATACGTAAACTAATGATTAATATAAGGGGGATGAACACATGGATAAGAAAAATATAGCAGTCGGAATAACAATGTTAATAGCATTACTTGTAATAGTAGCCTGCTTAGTATACATAGCTATTTAATACAGGGGTGTAACTAAATGAAATATAAATTTAGTTGACACTACCAGAAAAATACAAGGAGGTAAATGTATGATAAAATATAAAAAGGGTATATCATTAATAGTACTGGTAATAACAATAATAATAATGATAATATTAGCAGGAGCAATAATACTAACATTAAATAATAGCGGAATAATAGGAAGAGCAACAGAGGCAACAGATAAGAGTGATAAAGCAACGCTAAAAGAAGCAACAAATGTAGCATACTCAGAATGGACATTAGCAAGGCAGATGGACGGGGAGACAAAAAGTGCAGATGAATATGTAAAAGATAAGTTAAAAGATCAAGGATTTAGTGATGAAGATTTAGAATTAGTAGTAGTAACAGATGATGGAAATATAGTTGTAAATACCAAACATGCAGAAGGAGATAAAGAAGTAATAATTCCAGAAGGATTTATAGCATCAGATATAGAAGGAGAAAATACAATAGCAGACGGTTTAGTAATATATGAAGGGACTGAGAAAGTATCAGAAGATGCAGATGCAAAGACAACAAGAAATCAATTTGTATGGGTGCCAGTAGA
>CALXJE010000045.1 GCA_944388545.1 uncultured Clostridia bacterium | reverse complement strand
TTAAAAAGTGTTACAGAGTTATTCACAAAAACATAACTCTGTAACACAAATATATTATATTTTGTTAATATTTTCCATATTTAAGTACCATTATTCAATTTTTGTAATAATTGATGTTTTTTCCCTGGCATTCCTCAAAAAATTCAAGCAAGACTTCGCTAAAATATAAAAATCCAGTTTTATAATCCGATGTAAAGCTGAGATTATTTAAACAGAACAAATAATATCATACGGATAAATTCTTTCACATTTCTTTATTAATACATAAAAGAATTAATTAATATCCTAATTATTAACTACTGGCCAAAAATTCTAAGAATCTGTATTCCTACAGCCTGATATAATGGCGCATAATATCTATGTTTAACCTTCCTATCTTCTACAGCCTTAATATACTTTTTAATTATACTATCATAATTTTTAAGTTCTGTAAAATCCCATATCTTTTTTTCTATCTTCTTTATATCTTCTAAGTTTTCTTTAAAATATGAATCCTTTTCCATCCATGCATATTTTTTACTATTACTATCTCTATTAAACCCTGTTGCATAAGCCCCTGGCTCTATAATTCCTACTTGAATATTAATTTTTTGTATTTTATTTAAAATCTTCATTTCGTTTCTAAGACACGATGCAAGGCTCTCTATTGCAAATTTACTTATACAGTATGGTGCTAAAAATGGAAGAGATACTCTTCCAACTAGGGATGATATAAATATTACTCTCCCTTTCTTTTTTTTAATCATATTAATTAACGCGAGTTGAGTTAAACAAATACTACTATAAACATTTGTATCAAATACTTTCTCTACTCTATTAATATCTACCTCTGCTACACTCCCTGAATCTGCTAATGCAGCATTATTAATTAAAACATCTATATCGTATTCTAATATTTTATTTCTATCTTGACTATCAGTAATATCGAATTTTATTACTTCCATATTAAGCTGTTCTTTTTCTTTTATTTCTAACATATCGTCTATTTGCTGGTTATAATGTACACTAGCAATTACTTTATGACCTCTTTTAGCAAGTGCTATAGCAGCACTTTTCCCAAGCCCGGAACCACTTCCTGTTATAAATATTGTTTTTTTATTTTTATCTTTCATAAATTCTCACTTATTCCTTAACAATATTATGTATTTTTTTCTTAACAATATTCTAAAAAATAACATAAGTCATATAGAACTTATGTTATTTTCATTTATTTATTTATTTATTTATTTTTTCTTTACTGAATATCCAAACTTCCCAATTCTTTCTCCTAATGTGTAATACTGACCATGTGAATAAGCAATGAGATTACATTTTTCCATATCAAATTTTCCATTGCTATCTATATATTTCTCATCAACATTTACACATTTTATTTCTGCTAAAAACATATGGTGTGAACCTAATTCTTTAACTTCTATTACCTTACATTCAATACTAATTGGACTTTCACTTATCATAGGTGATTTTACAAAATTACTTGACTCTAAATGAATTCCTAATTTTTCTACTTTATTTACTTTAGCTCCACTAGTTACACCTGCATAATCAGTTGCAAAAGCTAAATCCTTTGTAGTTAAGTTTATAACAAAATCTTCATTTTCTTTAATTATGTTATATGAATACCTTTCTGGTCTAACAGATATATATGTCATTGCAGGATCTGTATTTACTATACCAGTCCACGCCACTGTAAATATATTAGGTTTTTCTATGTCCCCACATGATACTAATACAGCTGGAACAGGATAAATCATAGTTCCAGGTTTCCAAGAAATTTTACTCATAATTATTCTCCTTTATAAATTATACTATACTAATTTTCATAGTATAGTATATTACATTAATTATATTTTTATACAAATTATTCCTTAACTCTTAATATCTGATTTCTAATTTCTGAATACTCATTTAAAAACTGAGGTAGTTCATCTTCTTCTATAGGTCTATAAATATAATTACCTTGTATTTTATCAACTTTACATTTCAATGCATTTTCTAGTTCTCTATCATTTTCAACTTTAACAACAGTAACTTCATAGTATAAATCTTTTCCTAGTTCTACTATATCACTTAAAACAGAATTGTTAAATATTGAACTTTTCTCCACATATTCAGCGCTAACTTTTACCTCGTCTACAGGTAATTTTTTAAATAAGCTCATTATTTCATATTTTATATCTAGATTATTTACAGATATTTTTACTCCATACTCTTTTAGTCTATCCATCTTTAATTTATAATCTTCTATTTTAGAGTCATCAATCAAATCTGTTATTTCAATCATTAAGCTTCCATGTTCAAATCTTTTATTTTCTAATATATTACATATTCTTTCAATAAAATCACTTCTCATAAAATGTCTAAGTGATAAATTTAATGCGATTTTAACATTAGAATATCCTTGTGCTTTTAATTCTATCAACTTATCAATAGATTTTTTTAGTACTATTTCATCTACATTTATGACCAATCCTATACTTTCTATATAACTTAGAAAATATTGCGCTCTTAACTTGCCAAGTGTACTATGATTCCAATAAAGTAATGCTTCAAGCCATATTTCATCACTATCTTTTACATTAATTCGAGGTTGAAAATCAATATCAAATTCATTATTTTCATAAGCCTTCTTTAAATCTAATTCCATTTTATTTTTGTTATCTAATTTTGCCTTAAGTGATTCATTATGAAAATAATATCCATTCTTACCAGTCTCTTTTACATGATACATTGCAGCATCAGCAAAGTTTGTAAGTTCTACTCTGTCTTTTGAATCTTCAGGAAATATAGATATTCCTAAGCTATATTCTAAATTAATTTGTGTTCCCCTTATATCCATTGGTTCTTTTACGGCTGCGTTTATTTTTTTTACATTTTCCTCTACTTCAGCTCTATCTATAATGTTATTAAATATAATGGCAAATTCATCACCGCCAAGTCTAAATACTTCACCATTTTCAGGGAGTGCTCCCGCAAGTACATTAGATAGTTTTATTAAAAGTTCATCACCGAGCATCATGACCCATATTATCATTTATATGTTTGAAACCGTCTAAATCAAGAAAGCATAAAGCAAATTTGCTATCAGCATCTGTTACTAGTCTTTCCATTACTTGATTAAATTTATATCTGTTTCCTTTTCCAGTTAAAGCATCATTATATGCAGCATTTGAAATAGCTTTTGTTTGTTTTAATCTATACAAGATAAATATAAAACATAAAAACACAAGTATTATTATAATTTCTCCATATATTTGCTTAAATATATCCATATTAAAATTTCCAAACATATATCTTATACCTCTTTCGTATCATGATGTTACAACTACATAGTAATTATATAACAAAATTAATAATTCTTCCAGGCACTATAATTAATTTTTTAATACTATCTTTGTTCACATATTTAGTTAAATTATTATCACTCATAACTATATCTTCTATTTCTTCTTTAGAAGCATCAACTGGAACATTTACTCTAAATTTTACTGAGCCATTTACTTGAACTGCAAGTTCTATTGTATTTGTTTTTATTTTATTTTCGTCATAATTAGGCCAGCTATTATTAATTATCATATCATCATTAAATTTTGACCACACTTCTTCTGTAACATGTGGAGCTACAGGGTTTAGTACCAATAAAAACTTGTTTAAATCTTCTTTACTTATTTTCCCTATTTTATACACTAAATTTACAAATGTCATCATTTGAGCTATTGCCGTATTGTATTTCATGTTTTCATAATCTTCTGTAACTTTCTTAATTGTTTTATTAAGTTCTCTTTCTATTTCTTCGTTTTTAAAGCCGTTTAAATCCACAAAATTTTCTAAACGAACCACTCTATCTAAGAATTTCTTTACTCCTTTAACTCCATTATCAGACCAAGGAGCTGCCATTTCATAATCTCCTATAAATAATATATATGCCCTTAATGTATCTGCTCCATATTCATTTATAATATCATCCGGATTAATTACATTTCCTCTAGATTTAGACATTTTCTCCCCATCTGAACCTAGTATTAAACCTTGAGCTGTTCTTTTCTTATATGGTTCTTTTGTTGGAACTATACCATTATCATATAAAAACCTATGCCAGAATCTAGAATAAATTAAATGTCTAGTAACATGCTCCATACCACCGTTATACCAATCAACTGGTGTCCAATATTCTAAGTTTTCTTTAGAAGCAAGTTCATTATTATTGTGCGGATCAACATATCTTAAATAATACCAGCTAGATCCTGCCCACTGAGGCATGGTATCTGTTTCTCTTTTTGCAGGTTTTGAGCAATTAGGACATTTAGTATTTACCCATGACTCTACTTTTATTAATGGTGATTCTCCTCCTTCACCTGGTTTAAAATCTTCTACCTCTGGTAATTTTAATGGAAGTTCGTTTTCTGGCACTGCAACAAGTCCACAATCCTCACATTTAACTATAGGTACAGGCTCTCCCCAGTATCTTTGTCTTGCAAAAGCCCAGTCTTTCATAGAGTAATTAACTGCTTTTTTCCCAATTTTATTTTCTTCTATATACTCTATTATTTTACTTATAGCATCTTTTACATCTAATCCATTTAGGAATTGAGAGTTAATCATCTTTCCATTATTTATATCTGTAAAAGGTTCTTTATCTACATCTCCACCCTCTATTACAGGTATAATATCAATATTAAATTTCTTTGCAAATTCATAATCTCTTGTATCGTGAGCTGGTACTGCCATTATTGCACCAGTTCCATATCCCATCATTACATAGTCTGAAACCCATATAGGTATATTTCTTCCAGTTATAGGATTAATTGCTTTTATTCCTTTTACTTCAACACCAGTTTTATCTTTTGCAAGTTGAACTCTTTCAAACTCTGTCTTTTTCTTAGCTTCCTTTGCATACATTTCTATCTCTTCTACATTTTCAATTTTATCTTTATATTTTTGTATTATAGGATGTTCTGGCGCTATAACCATAAAAGTTACTCCAAATATCGTATCTGGTCTTGTAGTATATATTTTTAATTTACCTTCTTTTCCGTATATATCAAAATTAACTTCTGCACCTGTTGACTTTCCTATCCAATTTTCCTGCATTGTTTTTATTCTAGGTAAATAGTCCAAATTATCTAGTTCTTCTAATAACTTGTCCGCATAATCTGTAATTTTAAGCATCCATACTTCTTTCTCTTTTTGTACTACTTCACCACCACATCTATCACATTTTCCGCCTTGAGACTCCTCATTTGCTAGCACTACTCTACAATTATTACAATAATTTACTTCAGTTTTATCTTTATATGCAAGACCTTTCTCAAATAATTTTAAAAATATCCATTGTGTCCATTTATAGAAACTAGGATCAGTTGTATCTACCTGCCTTGTAAAATCAAAAGAAAATCCTAATGTTTTAAGTTGCTTTGTAAATGTTTCTATATTTTTATCCGTTACTACTCTAGGATGAATTCCCGTTTTAATAGCATAATTTTCAGTTGGAAGACCAAACGCATCCCAACCTATTGGAAATAGTACGTTATATCCTTCTAATCTTTTTTTCCTTGCTATAACTTCCATTCCCATAAATGCTCTTACATGCCCTACATGTAGACCCACTCCTGATGGATAAGGGAATTCTATTAACCCATAAAACTTTTTCATTTTCTTATCATCTTTAGCATTAAAATAATCTGAGTTGTACCATTTATCTTGCCACTTTTTATCTATTTCTTTACTATACATTATTTATCCTCCATATTAATTACAAAAACATATTAAGTCCATCTTTAATACATCTGATTTCCATAGGGAATTTTGGCCCCGGATCACCGTCAACATCTGGATCGTCGCATTTTCCAGAAAGCTTTGTTATTTTAATATATTTCTCTTTTGAGTAAATTATATTTTCATCCTCTTCAAATTTTCCACTTAATATATTAGTAACCATTTTTCTAAATTTTCTATGCTTACAATCTTTTAATATTATGCAATCGAGCAGTCCATCTTGAATACTTGGATTTTTTGTAAAAATATCCATACCACCAACTGTGCTACCATTAAATATTAAAAACAAAAATATCTTACCAACATAAATACTATTCTCTGTTTCTATTTTTACTTCAAAAGGCTTAAATTTAAAAAATTCTACAAGTCCTGTAAAAAAATATGCAGTTTTTCCAAATATATTTTTTAAATTTTTATCTGTTTTCTGAGAAGCATTTGTACATACTCCTGCAGAACATACATTTATAAAATAATTATTGTTTGCAAGACCTACATCAACAGCTCCTATATTACCTTTTAATATTCTATCAACGCATTGAATGTAACTAGCTGGCATATTTATATGTTTTGCAAAATCATTAGATGTCCCTGCAGGAATAACTCCCAAAGGAACTTTAATATTATTTTTCATCATAATATTAACTACCTTGTTAATAGTTCCATCTCCACCTGCAACTACAATTCCATAAATATCTTTGCTTTCTTTAATATACTCTTCTAGACTATCTCCTTTTCCTGTTCTAAAAACAGAAACCTCGTAATCATTATCTGTAAATTTTTCAACTATGGCATCCAAAAAATATTTAAATTCATTATGGCCTGCCGTAACATTATATATTAATTTTATTTTTCTCATTTCTAACCACCATACATAATACATGTATATACAAAAAATACAGTAGAATGTCTATAATCCAAATTATATTACATTCTACTGCAAAATTCAAGTATTTACTTTAGTTTATTTTTCTATACAAATTATATTTACTTATATATATTTTATTTAATTTAATGCTTACAGAATTAGTTCTACACTACATAAAGTGCTAAGCGGAAGCCGCTAGTACTGTAGCAATAAGACGGACTATTGTTGCCACGATAAGAGGCCGGATTGAAAGAACCGGTGCCCGAATAGTTACCACCGCGAGGAACACGGTAATCAGAACTAAAGGCCTCCATTGTCCATTCACGCACATTTCCTGCTAAGTCATATATATTCTTTGCTTTCCAATTTTCATGTGCTCCTGTTTTGGCTGGATTATTTGGACTTACACTTGTTCTATCTGGATTATTACTATGATTTCCCCATATGGAACTATCATTTACATTATGCTTATCATCTGCTATAAATCTTAATACTGCATCCCACTGCACACTATATATTAATGTTGATTTTACTGAGGTGCTGTCTTTATATAAATTTCTTGATAGTTCTACTGCTCCTTTTCCTTGATTTTTACTACTATATGTTATATCTCCACTTGCTGATGTCATGCTTGGTCCCCATCCTACATAGTTATATATATATGCATCTTTTACACTTGCTTTTAGTTTTGTTGTTCCATTTGCTACATTTGTCCTCTCAGTTTCACTTCCTGCTTCATATCTTCCTATATAAAAACCTCCATATTTTTCTACACTTGCTCTCATTGCTTTATACTCTGCATATTCTCCTGTTAAATCATTTGCTTCTGTTATTGTTGTATTATATGAATATGGCTCTGTATAACTTGATGATAAACCAGAAGTTGGGGCATTATTTTTCCATGCTGTTCTTGTAAACTCTGACATATCTACTGGCACCCATACAAATTGATTATATGTTGTCATAGCAGTGTTTTGTGCTATTCCATTTAGTGAATCTGTTTCATAAATTACAAAACCTCCATCTACAGTATTTTCACCTGAGTATATAGAAGGAGTAAATCCTGCTGGTACAATTACATTTTCCGGTTTATTATTTGTTATATTTCCATATACATCTATATATGCTATTCTATAATTTCCTGCTTTATCTTCAGCATATATTGTATAAGGTGTTTTTGTTTCAAATTTAATTGAACCATTATTTATTTTTCTTCCATATGAATCCATATATGCTTTAACATTTGAAATATCTATAACGCCTTCAGCATATTTAAAATATTTTATGCCACTTTTACTATCAGTCGCACTTAATCCTTTTACCTCATTAGATGTATTTGCAACTTCTCCACTTTTTATTATTTCTGGAGCTGTTGTATCTATCTTAGCAGTATATGTTGCAGCTGCAGCAGTACCATTTTTAGTATAACTTACTGTTATAGTATACTCCTCTGCGACCTTACTTGTATTAACATTATAATATCTAATATTATTACTTGTAGATGACGTGTACTGTATATTACTATTATTTATTTGAATACTTGGAGATGTAAATTCTGATGGAATAGCTACAGTAACCGCTATTCCTTCATTTCCCCATCCTATTTTACTTGGTGTAAAAACTATTGTATTTTCTCCTATTAAAAGATTTTGATTTTTATCTACCATCTTTAATAATTCATCTGTTAAAGTATAGTATATTTTACCGTTTATCTCAAATCCAGCTATATAATATACTCTTCCTGTAGTTTGTGATACTGTATATACATCTTTGTTTTTTTCAGTATCGTTATTTCCTATACTTTTATTTCCATAATTAGTATTTTTTATATCAAGACTTGGAAGATCTAACACATCTAAATTTATATTACCATTATTAAAAACTTCTCCTTCAAACTGTGTTGTATCTGTAGGCGTAACTTCTAGTGTCTCGACTATTTCTGGAATAGTGCCTTCTTTTTCGATATACTCATCTACTATACTTTGTATATTGTATAATTCTTGTACAAATGTCATCTTCTTAGCATTTGCAATTGAATAAGTAAGTGAGACACCTATTACAGAAACTAATATTAGCATAATAACTATAGATATCGATATTGAAACAAGTGATATTCCTCTTTTATTCATACTATCATCTTCCTCTTTTTTAAATTAATCTTTAATTGCTTTGTAATATACATATCCACCATTTTCAAATCCTTTTTGATAATAGACTGTATTTTTATCTTTGGATACTAAATAAACATCATCATCACCTTCAGCTTTTTCTCCATACGTAGTGTTATATACTCCTATTTTCTCTAAATCAATTACATACATATCAATTTTATTACTTACTATAGTTTCTCCATCAAATTGATCTCTATATATTGTTGATACTTTTGACAAATCAAATTGAATTTCTTCAAAGTCTATTATTCCACTATTTCTTATTATATAGTCTTGTGTTGCAGATTTTACTAAACTATACTCATTCATAAATTCTTTTTTATATGTATCTTGAAGTATAAATCTTAATGATACCGTAATTGTAGATACTAAAACCGTAAGTACTACTACAATTATCAAAATAGATACAACAGTAATACCTTTTTTATGATAGTCCATATATTCACCTCTAATAATTAGCTTTAACTTTAATAACTATATGATATTATAAATAAGTTTTAATGTCAATGAATAAAAAATGTTTACTTTTATTTTTTATCTTTTTATACTTTCTATTATTTCATTATTTTCATAGCCTAATTTATATATAGCAACTCCCATTATATTATTGGATTTAATTATGTCCATTCTATTTTTTATTGATATTTTATCTTCTACCCACATTTTATATACAAGTGATCCTTTTTTTAGTTCAATATAATTTTGTTTTGTTATTTCACTATATTTTGTTTCTAAATTATTTTTAGATATATAATCCTGTGTAGCGCTTAAATTATACATTTCTGCATCTATCACATTACTATTTTTTTCTGTCCACAAAATAGAGTAAGCTGCTATTCCTATCACTAATTTTTTTGGATTTGCCTCTTCTAAAGTTTTATTAATTATATCTTCCATCCAAGGTATTTCAGAAATAGAACCTGCAACAGTTGAATTTAAGTCTCTTTGTCCATACATATTAAGTACAGAAAAATCAGAATAATTTATAGCTTTTATATAATTTTCATATTCAGTACCGTTTATGCTAACAATAACATCTTTACTACAAAAAGCATTAAATTCTTTTACAAATTGAACATAATTATTTGTATCTGTTTCTTTTATCATTCTAAAATCTAGAACTATTCCATCTAAGTTATATTCTTTTATTTTCTCAGTTAAATTATTTATAAGTGACATTCTTTTAGACTCATCAGATAAAATTTGTGATATTGTTGATGTATTAAATCCTGCCAAACTATATCCGTTGGTAACAATTCCATAAATTTTATATCCTTTTTCCTTAGTATCAGAAAGAAATTTATTATTTAAATTCCTTACATTAACATTTGAATTAATTTGAGTAACATCAAACAAATTAACAAATACTCCATCTATAGATAAATCTTTACTAATAAACTGATTTGTATTATCCGCAAAAATATATTCTTTATTTTCTACTATTTCTTCTATCTCTTCTCCATCTTCTTTTTTAGAATAATTTAGCATATCTTTAGATATATATCCTACACTGTTGTCATTTATTTTTACAAAAACATACTCTTCATTTTCAAAACATCCTACTAATTTGTCCTTTTTATCAACATAATCCACAATGCTACTCTTAATATTACCTTCTTTATACACTCCTATATTATTCGCTACTACTTTACATTCAAAATTTTCATTCTCAAAAATATATATTGTATTATTACTAACTTCTATATTTAAACCGTATGCTTTTCTAAGTAATTCCAGTGACATATATTTATTTTTCTCTTCTATTATCCCTATACTTTCAATATTTTCCTCTTTAAAATTATTTGTAATAATCTTATCATCTACTTTAGCTTTAAAAAGACCTATATCAGAAGATATAACTACTTTTCTAGAAGCATTATCAAAATATATTTCATTATCTATATTTTCTTTTATAAAATCATATGGTAAATAGTACTCTTTTCCGTTTTTTAATATAGTTTCATTATTAAATACTTTTCCAAATAAATCTATATTTATATTATGATTACTATTAACTAAATTTAATACTATAAATATTACAATAACAAAAAATAACAATATAAAATAATTTTTATATGATTTTCTTCGTTTTAACTTCATAATGCAAAATTCCCCTTATTTTTACATTTTTCTTATTTTGTTATTATATATCAAAGTTATTAATTTGTGAACAATTTTAATATTTTTTATCTATATATTTATTTTTATTATTTACACCAAAAAGCTTTCTTTTTAAATATTTTTGTTATATAATTTAAATATATTCATTATAATGTTACGAGAGGAGGTGCTTAAGATGCCACTTTGGGGGATATGGCTTATAGCAAGTGCTATTATGTTTTTACTTGAAATATTTACTATTAGCTTTTTACTATTCTTCCCTGCTTTAGGAGCATTTTTAGCATTCTTATGTGCAATATTTGGTGCTAGTATGCAAGTACAAGTAATTGTGTTTGTCGTATCTTCGCTTTTATTAATTGCTTTTATAAGACCAATTGTTACTAAATTCTTTAAAACGAAGAATGTTGCTATGAACTCTAGTTCTGTAATTGGTAAAAATGCGTTGGTTATAAAACCAATAGATAATTTGCACGGCAAAGGGCAAGTTAAAGTAGCTGGCGAAGTTTGGTCAGCAGTATCTTCTAATGATGAAGAGATTGAAGAAGGTTCTACTGTAGTAGTACTTAAAATTGAAGGTGTTAGACTTATTGTTAAAAAGGTTTAATAAATGAAGGAGGATTTTTTATATGGGAGTTTTAATTGGTATTTTTATCTTCTTAGTAATAATTGCTTTATTTTCCATTAAAGTTGTTAGACAATCTGAAGTCTACATTATAGAAAGGTTAGGTAAGTTCTATAAACAAGCTGATGCTGGACTTAACTTAATATTTCCTTTTGTAGATAGAGTTAGAGCTGTTGTTAGTCTTAAACAACAAACTATGGACGTACCGCCACAAGGAGTTATCACAAAAGATAATGTTACTATAACAATAGATACTGTTGTTTTCTATCAAATAACTGATCCTGCAAAAGCGGTATACGAAATAGAAAACTTACAAAAAGGTATTGCTTATCTTGCAATAACAACAATTCGTGATATAGTAGGTAAAATGGATTTAGATAATACATTTAGCTCAAGGGATTCTATAAATGCTCAGCTAAGAGATGTATTGGACTTAGCAACTGATAAATGGGGTTGTAAAGTTGAAAGGGTTGAAATAAAAGATATTAAACCTCCAGCTGATATTCGTGATGCAATGGAAAAGCAAATGAATGCAGAGAGAACTAAGAGAGCTGCTATACTTGAAGCTGAAGGAAAAAGACAATCTGATATCACTCATGCAGAAGGTAAAAAACAAGCAGTTATATTAGAAGCTGAAGCTGAAAGAGAATCAAGTATAAGAAAAGCACAAGGTATTAGAGAAGCTAAAATTCTTGAAGCTGAAGGTACTTCAGAGGCAATTAAAAAGATAGCAGAAGCAAAAGCACAAGAAATTTCAGCAGTTTATGGTGCTATCATGGATGCAAAACCTAGTGATAATCTTGTTGCTTTAAAAACATTAGAATCGCTTGAAAAAGTAGCAGAGGGTCCTGCAAATAAAGTATTTATCCCATTTGATGCAACTAAAGCTTTAGGAGCTCTTGGTGCAGCAAAAGAAATTATAAACGACAAATAATACAAAAATTAAAAAAATCCTAATATTAAATTTTATTATAATATTAGGGTCTTTTTTACGCCTATTTTTATTATACCCCCTTTACAAGAATATATAATTATTATATAATAAAGATGTATTTTATGTAAAGTTTCACACTTATTAGTTATGAAGGGAGGGCTATATACTATATTTTTATTAATATGTCTAATTAGAGGAAAATATAGAGACTATTTTCTCGGAGAAACAAAAAAATAATTAAAAGGAGAATTGAATCAATGATCTTTAGAAAAACACGGAAAAAAATTAAAAAAGACTTTGTAAAAACTAGAAAACGTATAAAAAATGCAAAAAGCTTACAAGGTATTACAAAAAAACAAAGGCTAACTTATCCCAAACTTGTTGCATGTCTTTCTATATTCTTCGAAAAAATCATACAAAAATTTTCAAAGTCTAAAAAAAGTAATTCTAATACATCTCAGAAAAAAAATAATATAACTTCTAAAAGTCCTTTATCTACCAAAGTTGTTTTAGATGCTTCTATTACTAGAACTCAAAATTTAACCAAATTTTTAGACGCTTTATCAAGTTATGTATTTATTCTTACTAACATGACAATAGTAGAACTTAATAAATTAAAAAAATACCCTGATATATCTGGAAATAATGCAAGGTACATTTTGAATTTAGCCACTAAAAAACAAGATAAATTTGAAGTGATTTTTCTAGAAGAAACTAAATTATCTGTTGATGATTCTATTGTTCAATACTGTGTAGATAATATTGATACAACTTTACTTTTGACAGCAGATAAAGGTATGGCATCAAATGCTAAAAAACTTGGTGTTGAAACTAAATATATAGATTGCGTCGGAAACATTTCTGAGCCAAAATTTAATCTTGTTACTTTGTTTTCTGCAAGAATGCTAGGAAATAAGCTATTAATTTCTACTTTTACTTCTGCTAGGAAATCTATAAGAGTTTTATCAAATGATAAAACTTACGAAGAAGGCTTAATAGAACTAAAAAGTGGCGATAATATTTTAATAGCGTCTAACAAAAAAGACTATATAACATTTTCTCATTATAAAATTATTTCTATAAGACCAGAAAATAATTGTCAGTTAATTTTCTCTAAAAGAATATATGAACGCAAGGATATAAATTCTCTTCCTAAAGCAGAATATAAAAATTTTATTAGAAATTTTAATCATAATCTTCAAAATCAATTAATTTATCATTAATTATAACAAAAAGACTAGTCACACTTTGGCTAGTCTTTTTACATCTCTTCTTAAAATTATTTTAATATTTCTTTTAATTTTTCTAATGTTTGAACTCCAACTATTGAATTAATCATAGTACCATTTTCAAAAACAATAAATGTTGGTATACTCATAACTCCAAATTTAGCCGCAAGTTCAGGATCATTATCAATATTTATTTTTCCTACTTTTATAGAATCTCCTAAATCCTTGTCTAACTGTTCAAGTACTGGATGCATCATTTTGCAAGGATTACACCATTCAGCCCAAAAGTCAACAATAGCTCTTTTATCTGACTTTAATATTTCTTGTTCAAAATTACTCTTGGTAATATCTAAAATCATTTTATCACCTCCCTTTACTTAAGTTCTTCTATTTTGTTTTCTAATTCTTCTTTAGTTATTACTCCTATTTTAGTACTATCAATATATCCCTCTTTATCTATAAATATCGTTGTTGGATAACTATATATTCCTAATGCTCTAGCAGCATCCAAATTCAAATCATAATATACATCAAAGTCATAATTATTTTCTGTTACAAATTTTTTAGCAGCTTCTTTTGTATCCCTATCTCCAGTAATATTTATCATCATGAATTTAATATTATCTTTTTCCTTTAAATATAGTTCATTAAAATATGGCATTTCTATATTACAATATGTACACCATGACGTCCATACATTAATTATTATAGGTTTCCCCTTAAATGATGAAACTTTTACTTTTGTGCCATCTTCTGAATATACTTCAAAATCCTCCAATTTAGTCTTACTACTTTGGGTATTACTACTTACATCGTTAATTTCATTATTTATTTTTGTATTTTCTTTTACCAATAACTTTTTATATCCTATAATTGCAAATACCATAAACAAGGCAAATATAAGTACATATATTATCACTTTTATATTATCTTTCATTTTATTCCTTTCTATTTTTACATTATTAAACTAAAATATTTATCTATTAATCCCGTTATCATGAGTACCCCTATAATACATAGGAAAATTCCACACATTATATTTATAGTTTTATAATGTTTTTTTATTACATTAAATGTATTTTTTAGTTTGTCTATTAGAATAGCAGAAATTATAAATGGAATTCCAAGTCCTATACAATATATAAGTATAAGAATTGTTCCTTTTAGTATATGTCCATTTACTAATATGATACTAAGCGCCGTTCCTAAAAACGCTCCAACACATGGTGTCCACGTAATAGAAAATATTACTCCAAATATTATTGATGATATAAATGTAGCATTCTTACTTTTTAACTTTATACCTTTAGTATTATTTACAAATGGTAATTTAATAATACCAATTAAATTAATTCCGAAAACTATAACAAGTATTCCTAATATAACATTTACTATATACATATTACTTTTTAAAAAGCTTCCAAGCGAAGCAGATAAAATAGCAAGTAAAGTAAATATTATTGTAAATCCAATTACAAAACCTAAAGCATTTTTTAATGTTTTTAATTTATTAGTATTATCATTTTCTTGACCTGCAAAGTATGATATATATATTGGAAGCATTGGCAACATGCATGGTGATAAAAAAGTTATAATTCCTTCTAATAATATTACTGCATATTCCATTATTTATTATTCCTCACATAGTTTATAACGGCTATTCCTGCTTTAGCACCATCAGACACAGCCTTTGAAACTTGAAGCAATCCACCTATACAATCACCTGCTGCAAAAAGTCCAGGAATATTAGTCATAAACTCTTCATCTACAACTATTTTATTTTTATCTACAACTGCTCCTATTCTTCTTGCAAAGTCAACACTTGAAGCTGTTCCTTCTGCCATAAACACAGCAGATACTGGTAATTTAGTATCATCTTCAAATTCTATATTTTCCAATCTATCATGGCCTGAAAATCTTTTAATGGGTTTATCATACACCTTTATTCTTTCATCTCTTAGATTTATTCTTTCTTTTCCATTTGTTAATACATTTACAGTTTTTACAATTGGTAATAGTTCAGTGATTTCATGGATGGCATAATCTCCATTACCTAAAACTGCTACATCTTTTCCTCTAAAGAAAAATGCATCACAAATAGCACAATAACTAACTCCTTTACCTTCAAAGTCTTTTAATCCGTCTACTTTAGATTTTGGTCTATTTACACCTGTTGCTATTATGACCGTTTTTGAATTGTAATCCATATTTCTAGTAACAACTGTAAATTGATTATTTTCATAATCTATTGCGGTTACTTCCTCTTTAATAAAATCAATTTCTAAATTTCTTATTTGTTCTATTCCTAAGTCTATTAATGCTTTGCCACTTATTCCATTTGGAAACCCATAAAAATTATCTATCTTCTCAGCTTTCTCTAAAGCTCCTCCATCTTTCCCTATCACTAATGTCTTTAAATTTGCTCTTTTTGTATATATTGAAGCTGATACTCCCGCAGGTCCATTACCTATAATTATTACATCATACATATTATATACCTCACTACTTTTTATACATTATATCATTTATTAAAATAATAACAATATTATATTTTATTAATTTAAATTAATTTTATTCTACTTTAAAAAATAACACCATATCTATTTACTTTTTAGCAATAATATGATATTATGTATACCACATTTACACCAACATTAAAAATATAATTATTTTATAAGGAGGATGTTCATGTTATATTCAACTTACACAAAAAATGAAAACTGTTTTACAAAGGCCAACAAAAAACTTAATAAGCAACAAGAATTGCTTTTAAGGGAAATTCGATCTAAAAGTCGATTTAATCAATTAATGGAAGTCTTACCTGATGGATGGGAGAAAAGTTTTGAAATAAACTTTTACTATGACCCTTCTGACATAATTCAAAGTTTTCGGGAAAGTGTAATGTCACAAGGCTCAAGAAAGATTGGTGAACGCATCATACTATCTGTGATAGTAAGTGAGAATCACCCAGCAACTCCTACTAAATACAATGAACATTTAAAGAGAGACTATGATTATCCAATTGAGGAAGATAAATGGAAAATTGACCAAGATCTTACCGAATTTACTCCAGCCTCTTTCCATCTGGATCATAAACTAATTTGGACAATGAAAGAAAGATCTATTTCTGACATTCCAAATGATTCTTCTAGAAAAATTTCTTTGAAAGAAATCCCTTTTAAATATTCCATTAATGTATATGTTCCTGAGCCTCACATCTTAGTTAGTGTTGAAAACTTAAAATTAAACGGTGTGCATTAAGCACATCGTTTTTTATATATTATAACTTGCAATCCTTCTATTTAATATTTTTTAATTATATATCAAAAAATCTTGACAAATACTATTATTTTATGCTATTATATATAGGCAGTAACATTTATGGACTAGTAGCTCAGCTGGATAGAGCAATGCCCTTCTAAGGCATGGGTCGGGCGTTCGAATCGCTCCTAGTTCACCAAATAAAAATAATCTTACACTCAGTAAGATTATTTTTTTATTCAATTTTAGTTACTATTATTGTAATATCATCATTGTTATTTTCGTTTATTCTTTCTAATATTCCATCTATTATTTCCTTTTCTTTAACAAGGTCAAAATTCTTTTTAGATATATAGTCTAAATATTCTTTGAGTTCATCACTATATGCACCATCAGAAATATTTATTATAATCATTGGACTTTTAAGATCCATAACATAGCTATCTTGAATCGCCATATTTGACACTCCAATTGGCAAGTTGTCTTTATTTAATTCCTCAACTCCTAAACTAGATATTATATAAGTAGGCGCTGCTCCCATTTTTACAAATTCTACTTTTTCTTTAGCAGTATTTATAACAGTCATATCCAGCGATGCACTTACACTTGATTCTTCTTTAAGTTTTAATACGGAATTTATCATCTTAGTAATTGTATTATTATTAAAACCACTAGTTAAAAGTTTTTCAAGCATAGTTATTACAACATTGCTTGCTTCATTTGCCTCTACGCCAGATCCCATTCCATCACTTAATGCTATTATCTTGCCATTTTTTATATCAGATATATAATATACATCTCCATTTACACCATTATCATTTTTACTTTTCTGATAAACTTCACTATTTATAGAATATTTACCTTCTGAAACAAGTTTTATCCTAGATTTTTCATTTTTACTACTATTTAGTATAAGCTTAATATTCATTTTCTGGCCTAAAACTTCACCTACTACAGCCTGAATTTCAGCTTTGGAACTATCTACATTCCCTAATATATCTGTTATAAATTCATAAGTCTTATTATCATTTTCTTCTATATAGTTATCTTCATATATTTGATATCCTAATAATTTTAGCTCCTGTCTTATGCATTTTTGTGTATAAGATACTTCTTTTTGATCTTTCACTACTACTTCATGAGACATATTTTTTATTAACTTAGCAACTTCTTTATATTCCATTGCAAGCTTAATATTACTTTCTTCCTCTTTTTGCTTTATTATTCTCATAAGTTTCATGTTATTATATATATCTTTTATTTCTTTAATCATTATACTTGCTTCTTCACAATCTACTGGTAGCATGTTTTCTGTTATATTTTCATTATCTTCTAATTTTCTTGCTATATATGATGATACAAGATGCATATTATCCTTTAAACAATAAAATCTCTTTGTGCATGTTAAACATTTAGCCTCTTTATAGTCATTTAAATATTTCTCAATTACTTTTTGAGTCTCTTCATAATATTCTTTATTTGAACTTAAAGTTATACTTGATAAATTATCGAAAACTTCTGACATAGCGCTAAGCTTATTCTTTATATCGCTACCTACTCCTAGTTCTTTTTCATAAGCACTTTTAAGTGTATTATTTTTATTAAAAATATCTTCAAAAATAACTGTAATCTTTTTAGGCAAAAGAAATATTATAGCTGAAGCTATTGCAGTTTCTATTATACCAGAAGATATAACCAAATTTCTTTCTATTATATAGTTTAATATAACAGATGATATTATAACGCCACCTATAGCAAATCCTTTATTAACTCTATTTAATAAACTTGATACTATTCCAGGACATGTAACTATAAGAAGGGTATTTATATCTTTTGTTATAATAGCTCCTAAAAATCCTAACACTACGCTTACTGCTATTCCAGATAAAATTCCACCAGTATATCCAACTAATATAGTAAACGCTATTGCTACTGTTGTCCATATAGATAAACCTAATGTATTAATTTCCGTAAGCACCATCAAAGTAATCATTATCATGACTGCCATTGACACTATTTCTTCTATTGAATATATCATATTCCTATCTATATTGGATAAAAAATAAAAACCATATACATATATATAATAAAGTGCTTGTACTAAAAATATTAATGCCACATTATCTAGCAAATATCCAAGTTCAAGCCCTTTAATTATAAACATCACTATGGATACTAATGCCATTGATATTGCTAGTTTCACACCTATAGATACTTTTCTACTTACGTCCTGTATATTAATAACAACAGTAACGATTATATATACAATATTAGTTATAAAATAAAAAAGAATATCTGCTGGAGCCGCTTTAAATATCAACATTGAAATTATAGATATAATTCCAGGTAAAAGTAAAGGTATTTTAAATACCGTTGCAACTGCTAACATTACATATGGAATTGGACTGTATCCAAATATGTTCACTCCGCATGATACTATTAATATAACCGTAAATATAAATACTTTATAACTTACAATATTTTTTAAAAATGATATTATTCCATCTAATTTACTATATTTAACATTTATTGTGTTACTTTGTTCTTGTTCAAAAACCATTATTACACCTCTTATGCGTCATTATTTCTACATATATACTACTACATATTTAAAATATATTTTGTCATATTTTATAAATCTAATAATTTTTTGTATTCTAATTTACTACATTTTATTACAAAAGTGTCTAAAAATCAAGGTTTATAGCTATATTATATACAGCTTTTAATTATTGCGCTATAATTATTTAATAAATTAAAAAATATATATTTTGTTATCTTTATAATAAGTTAATCGTTATATATAATGTCTAAAGTGGGGTGAGAAATATTATTAACAACGAACTTTTTGAAAAAATAGTAGAAGACTATTATAAACTAGTATATAAAGTATGCTTTGACGTTTTACACGACACATATGAGGCTGAAAATATTTCTCAAGATACTTTTCTTAGTCTTTACAAAAATTTTTATAAATACTCATGTTTAAAAAACAATGAAATTAAAAACTTAATATGTAAAATTGCTTTAAATAAATGTAAAGATTATTTAAAGAGTAGCCAGTTTAGATTAGTTTCTTCTATCGAAGATAAAGACAATTTTGCAAATAGCATAACAGATAACAATTCTATAGATGATAGTTTAATAAAAAAAGAACGACAGATGCTTATAAAAAAAGTGGTTAATGAGTTAAAAGAACCTTACAGAGAAGTAATAACCGATTATTATTTTAATAATTTAACACTAGATGAAATTGCTGAAAAACTAGGCAGAGACAAAGCTGTAATTAAAACTCAATTGTATCGTTCAAAAAAGATACTAAAGGAAAATTTGAAAGGAGGAGATTTATTTGAATAAATTAGAATATGTAAATAAATTATTAGAATCAGATGATATTTCAAGTTATATAGAAACTATCGAAAAAAACACTTCTATATCTCCGCCTAAAGATTTAAAAGATAAAATTCTAAATAAATGCTATAATTCCGTAGCAACTAATGAGAATATTAATAAACAAAAGAACACTTCTATATTTAAGTTATCTTTTACAGATGTTATGAAAGTTGCATGTTTTGCACTTATAATAACTCTTTGTACAGAACTATTTATGAATGCAACATATGCTTCAACAAAAGAAAATAATACTCAATTAAAAAGTAAAAATACTATTTATAAAATTAGTGATAAAATAGATAATGCAATGAAATCGTTTAGCAATTTTATGCTAAACTATGATTTGAAAGGAGAATAATTATGAAGAAAAATTTATTTTTTACCCTAGTGTTTTCTTTTATCCCAGGCGCAGGACAAATGTATCAAGAATATATGAAAAGAGGATTATCATTAATGTCCATATTTGCTATATTTTTAATGCTTACTGCAATGATAGGCTCTCCTATATTTATTATTCCAACTTTAATAGTTTGTGCATATAGTTTTTTTGATACATATCATATAAGAAATCTTTCTGACGAAAAAAGAGCTGAATTTAAAGATGAATATATTTGGAACTCTAATGACTTTGGAATTGCAATTGATAAAAGTAAAATTAGTAAACATAGAAAAATATTAGGATATATATTAATTGGTATTGGTATATATATCCTACTAGATTCTGTACTATTTAGAATTGCTTGGCAATTAGATATTCTTTGGCTTTCTGAACTATGCTCTATACTATCAAGATATATCCCTACTATATTTGCCTCAATAATAGCTGTATTTATCGGTTTAAAACTGGTATCTACAAATAAAAAGGAGGATTAGTATGGAAAATAAAAAAGTAAAAAGAATTGGTACACTTACCATTGGATTTTGCCTAATACTAATAGGAATTGCTTCTTTTGCTTCAATGTTCTTAGGGATAAAAATATTACAATATACTCTTTGGGCATGGCCTATAATATTAATATCCGTAGGTATCGAAGTTCTATATTATAACTCTAGAGAAGATGTAACATTAAAATATGATATTTTAGGTACTATTCTTCTTGGAATAATATTTGTTGTTACCATATTTGGTTCCATTGCTTCACAAGCATTAAATGAATTTATTGATAACAAAGATTACTATATGGAAAATTTTAAAAATTACCATCAAGTAAACTATATTGATTGTAATGATTTAGATAATAATTAATATAATTTAAGAGATGAATTTTATTTCATCTCTTTTTTATTAATAACAATACATACACCCTCTTCTTCTTAATTCTTGTAATAATAATATACTCATTATTCCCCCTATAAGTAAATTTCCATGTCTTCCAAAATGTGATCTTATTTCTATTTCTTCATCTTCCTCATCTCTTTTACACATCCATGTTTCTTTTAATTTTTCTACAAATGTATCCTCATTATTAATTATGTGCATTGTACAATTTTCTACCATTTTACAAAATTCTTCTCTGCCAATTTTATTTGGCATTATGCCACTATTTTTCTTAATAAAAATATTACACTCTCTATTTACAGGTTTATACATCATTTTAAAACATTTAGGGTATAACATATCTATTGGCATTACTTTATTTGAAATTTGATTCATATTCATATAATTTCTCATCACATCATCTTCCATATCATTTTGAATATTAGCATCAGCCCAAAGATTTGGTTCTAAACCAAATCCCCAAAATGGCATCATACCAGGGTATGTAAAACCATATCCTACTGAACCAGGGGATCCTGCAAATGGTCCTACACCCCAAAGCATATTATTATCTCCCCAAAATCTTTCTATATCTTCCATATAAAATACTCCTTTCTAAATTTATAATATATTATATGATGTATAACCTTTTTAGTGAAAGAAGTTATAGGATTTGTATAATTTAATATTAAATCTCTTAAAGTAGTCAAATACTTATTTTTTATATAATCATAATTTGTTATACTATACGTTTAATATGTAAAAAGCCAGTTGCATTTTTAAACTGAACCCAAAAGTTAGACACTTTTTGGGTTCAGCTTAATATTTTTTATTCTGCATGTATAACATTAATACTTAATATTTTACACTATATTTATTTTAATTTTTTCTACTCAATGATAATATCATTTTTTTTATTACATCTATAATTAATCATTATCTCTTCTGCTTGTTCCTTAAAATCTGATTTAGATAGTTTTTCATAAGTAAAACTGTTTCTAGCGTTAGCTACATATATTTGTCCATTATCATAAATAAACTGTTTATTTCCATCCGTTAATATAACTCTTTTCTCAGAATTTAACTCTATACTATTTAGCAACTCTTCCATTTCTTCGTTTAAACCCCAATTATTATTTTCATATACACTCACACTATTAACCCCTCTCGCTTATTATTCTTATACTTTCTCTAATAATATCTTCTAGTCTTCTTTTTTGATTTGTTAAATATAAATAACCTAATATAGCTTCAAAACCCGTCGCCTTTTTATATATAATTAAATCTGTATTCTTGGGAATTGTATTAGTATTTGCGTTTCTCCCTCTTTTATATATTTCTTTTTCTTCCTCTGTTAATATTTCATATATTTTTGATATAATATACTCTTGTGCCTTTGCACTAACATATTTTATAGTCTTTTTATGAAGTTTATTTGATACTTCCCTCGAATTTTTTACAACATGTTTTCTAATATATAATTCATATACTGCATCTCCCATATATGCTAGTGTCTTTATATTATATTCTCTTATGTCTAATTCTTTATCCATTAATAGCATCACCTTTTGATATATTATATCATATTATATAAATTTTCAACATAGATATTATAAAATTTCATTAATATATTAAAACGTTAAAAAGATAACATAATTAAAATATATGTTATCTTTTTAACTGTTCTTCTAAAAGCTTTATAAAGTCTGTATTTTTTTCTTTTGGAATCATTCTTTCTATAGTGGGTATTAAAAGGTTAACTACTTTTTCTAGATCTATTTCCGTATCTCCTTTTGTGTATACCTTATCAACTTTCATACGATCTCTTGCAATTGTCATTGCTTCTTCAAAAGATACAACCTCATCGTAAAAACAATAACCAATAGCAATTGATAATCCTAAACGTTTTTTATCTGGTAATTCTTTTATTTCATTTTGAACTTTGTTTTTTAGATTTATTACTTTAGTTTTACTTAGTCCATTACCAAATATAAAAATTTCATCTCCACCATACCGAATAATTTTATAATTTTTAACATGCTCAGATACTACATCTCTAATGCATTTGGATATTACTTTTAAAGCTTTATCTACTCCGCTATATCCATAAAGATCATTTGCAAATTTAAGGAAATTAAAATCTGCAAACATACAAAACATCTTGTGATTTATAAAATTTTCTTGTATTTTTTTCTTCTCTTCAATTTCAAAAAATGTTCTTGTAATAAAACCTGTTATCACGTCCTTTTTTAAAATATCAATGTCTAGTTTGCTCAAACCATACTCACCTCTCACATTAGTTAGAGTGTTTTAATTTTACATAATATTATTATATCATATTATTAAAAGTAGTGCAATTATTTATATCAATTTTTTCTTATTCAATTATAATATGATTTTTTATTACATTTATAATTAATCATTATTTCTTACGAATTGTTAAATACAAATAACCAATTGCACCTTCAAAAGTAGTATTTTTTTATAAGTAATTAAATCTGTATTTTTAAGTACTGTATTTACATTTGCATTTCTTTCTCTTTTGTATGTTTTTTTATATAAATTACAAAAATTTATTTACGATAGGAATTTTTCTTAATACGTCTTTAAATTTATATTTTCTGTTTAATATTAGTACTCCTGTTGTCATTACAAATAAAGGAACACCTACTTTGCAAAGAGAAAACTGAATTATATAAAATACATTATTTACAACACTACTTGCATCTTTCTCTAAAATAAATCCCACCGTATGATTAATTAACACGCAAAAACATGCAAATATCTTTAAAATATCAAGCCATGTTTTTCTTAAATTTGACTCCATAAAATCCCCTTTCACATAAATTCTACTTACATAAAATTATATAACTCTTCTAATATCATAAATTCGCATACTTCTTAGTTATATAAATTAAAGTAGCCTCTATGCTCTATTTTAATTTCATTGAAACAAGTTTTGAAACACCATATTCTTGCATTGTTACTCCATAGACAGATGATGCAACTTCCATTGTACCTTTTCTGTGTGTAATTACTATAAATTGTGTTTGTTTTGAATACTTCTTTATATACTTTGCAAATCTAGATACGTTTATATCATCTAAAGCCGCCTCAATTTCATCTAATATACAAAACGGTGGCGTTTTAATTTTTAATATAGCAAATAGTAGGGCAATAGCTGTAAGTGCTCGCTCTCCTCCTGACAAAAGCATCATATTTTGAAGCTTCTTACCAGGTGGCTGTACTTCTATTTCTATACCACTTTCTAATATATTATTCTCATCAGACAATCTTAAATCTGCTTTTCCACCATCAAAAAGCTCAACAAATACTTTTGCAAAATTTTCTCTAATTATCTTAAATTGCTTAGCAAATTGTGTTTTCATTATAGAAGTAGTATTATCAATAAGATTTTCTAGTTTCTGTGCTGTATCTTGCAAATCTTTTTTTTGAGTGGATATAAATAATGCTCTTTCACTTTGCTCTTTATATTCATCTATACTACTTACACTAACTTCTCCTAATGCTTTAATATCATTCTTTGTCTTATTTATTTTATTATCTAATTTTGTCTTTGATAATTCATTATCAATACCACTAATTTTATCATATTCTTTCGCACTACTTATTGTAAGCTCGTAATCATCCCACATCTTATTCTTTAGTGAATCTATTTCTATATCAAATTTGGTTCTTCTATTTTCAACTTTACCTTTTTGATCTCTTAATTTATCAAGATCTTGTAATTTAATAATATATTGCTCTTCTAAACTTGCCTGTAATTCTATATTCTTATTTTTAGAATCCTTAAGATTATTATTATGCCTTTTTAATACTTCTATCTCATCAGTTAGTTTTGCTATATTTAAAGTATCTGTTTTATTCTCTTGCTCTGATATCAATAAATCATTCTCACATTCAAATATACTCTGCTTCTTCTTTTCTATTGATAGTTCTAAGCTCTCTATATCTTCTTTTATTTTATCCACAATTTCATCAATTGCTAAATTAGATTCATCAAATGATGACAAAGAAATTTTTAAATTAACTATATCTTCATTTAAAAAATTAATGTTGTCTTCTTTTTCCTTATTAAATCTAGCATATTCTTCAATTTCTTGACTTTTAACTTCAATCTCTTTAAGTATAATAGCAGAAGCTTCTGCTATACTTAATTTTTTCTCTATTATATCTTCATTTTGCTTAAATAACATATCTTTTTCTTCTTCTTTATTTTTTCTCATATTAGCTATTTTTTCAGATTGCTTTAATATGTTTTTAAGCTTTTCTTGTATTACACTATAATCTATGTTTATTCTATTCAAAGACTCTTGCTTTTCATTTATTTCATTTACTACATTTTGGTAAGAGTCCTTATCGTTTTTAATGCTCTCATTAAAAGTGTTATATTCTTTTTCAATATTTAGTAATTCTTGTTTAGCATTATCTATTTTAGAACTTCTACCAAGTAGCGAGCTTTTTTTAGAAACTGTAGCTCCACCTGTCATACTTCCTGTAGACATTACAATATCACCATCTAATGTTACAACCTTCATGCCAGAAGGAATATTTTTAGATATTAAAACTCCGTTATCAATATTATCTACTATAATAGTTCTGCCTAAAGCAAGTTTTACAACACTATCAAATCTTTTATCATATTTTACTAAATCAAGAGCAAGTCCCACATATCCATTTTCTTTAGTTTTAAAATTTTCTATTTTTACATTTTTAATGCTTTTTATAGGTAAAAATGTTGCACGACCCAAAGAATTTTTCTTCAAATAATATATAGCATCTTTTGCGTCTTTATCATTTTCAACAACAATATTTTGAATATATCCTCCTAATGCTATCTCTATAGCTCTTTCATATTTTTCGTCTGTACTTACAAGAGAAGCAAGTGTGCCATACACATTTTTTCCATAAATCCCATCATTTTTAGCTTTTCCAATTACTTCTTTTACACTTCTTATATATCCCTCATTCTCATTTTCTAAATTTGTCAAATAATTTATTTTCGATTTTATTTCTAGTATTTTCTGCTTAAATTCAGAATCTTTTTCATTAAATCCAGTTATATTTATTTCTATTCTATTTTTTACTTCTTCTAAATTTTTTATTGATTCTTCTAACTCATACTTTTCTTTCTTAATTTTTGCAAACCTTTCTTTTTCTTCTGTTTCTGAAATTCTAACACTATCTGCAGAAGAAATATTAGCTATATTTTCTTTCAAAAGTGTATCAATTCTTTTTTGATTTGCTTCCATAGTAGACTCAAGCGAACTAGTTTCTACTTTATATTCTGTAATTTTATCTTTTAATGATTCAATATATCTTTTTATCTCTTCTATTTCAAGCTCTCTAGCAGTCATATTTTGAGTTAATTCTTTTAATTCTAATTCTTTTTCCTCTAATTCCTGTTCAAATCTTACTTTATTATCAAGCATATTTTTCTTTTTAACATTTCTTTTTTCTATATCTTCCTTTAGTGATTCTATAGAAATAACATTTTCTTCGATTTCAAGATTAAGCTTTTCTATTGTTTCTTTGTTGCTATTTACTCTATCATCAAAAGTTTCAATTCTACTCTTTAATTTTTCTAGTTCATTTATTTTTTGAAAATATTCTTCTTGGCTTTTTTCAATATCTAATAATATCTTTTCAAGAGTTATTTTGGCTTCGTCCTTATTTTTCTCTATCGTTTCTATATCTTTTTGATAATTTAATACACTTTGTTCTAAACCATATAGAATTTCATTAATTTTATTTATCTCTTCTTCTGTCCCAGATATTGTATTGATAAAAGATCTTACCTCAAGTCCTTTTAACTCATCTCTTAACTCTAAATATTTTTTTGCAATCTTTGATTTTTCTTCTAAAGGGCCAAGTGATGACTCTATCTCATTTAATACATCTGTAACTCTAATTAAATTAGCATTAGTATGTTCTAATTTTCTTAATGCTTCTTCTTTTCTAGTTCTATATTTTACTATTCCCGATGCTTCTTCAAATATACTTCTACGATCTTCTGATTTTGAAGATAATATTTCATCTATTTTACCTTGTCCAATTATACTATATCCATCTCTACCTACACCAGTGTCCATAAATAGTTCTTGTATATCTTTTAGTCTACACTGATTTTTATTTATATAGTATTCACTATCTCCACTTCTATACACTCTTCTTGTAACTGCAACCTCATTATATTCTACAGGAAGCTTACTATCATTATTATCAAGTACTAATGTAACTTCTGCAAGTCCAAGCATTTTTCTTTGCTCTGTTCCTGCAAATATTACATCCTCCATTTTTGCTCCTCTTAGACTTTTAGCACTTTGTTCTCCAAGTACCCATCTTATAGCATCTGAAACATTACTTTTTCCGCTACCGTTCGGTCCAACTATCGCTGTTATACCATCTAAAAATTCTATATTGGTTTTATCAGCAAACGACTTAAATCCTTGTATTTCTACTCTTTTTAATTGCATTTTTACCCCTACTATTCTACCTACATAACACCATAAGTTCTACTTGATCCCTTTAGGTTTTTGGTACATAATTTTTTCCATATTTTATACTCTTGAACATCTTGTGATACTATTTCTATATGATATGTATCACTAGATAATTTTATAATCCTAACTATATCATTCTCATTATATTTTATATTAGATAAATACTCAGAGAAAAATGTTATATACGTTTGGCCTGTTTTCATTAATATTTTAGCTGCAGGATCTGAATATTTTTCTCCTGAAATTATATTAACTATTTCCAAATTAATCTTTGCTTCTTTATATATACCATCTATTCTTTCTACCGTTTTATATTTAGCAGATGCTGAAAAGAATTCAGGTATCATTTCTTTGATATAATTTGGTATTTTAATAACTGAAACATCTTTACCTTTGGTTGGCTTTTTAGGAAGTTCCATTATTAAATTACTAACTTTTGTTAAATCTAATTTCTTAGATATTGCTTTTTCTTCTTTTTTATTATCAGAGATCTTTTTCTTTATAACTTTCTTATCAAGCTCAATATCTGATTTTTCAAAAAGCAAATCTTCAATATCTAACACTTCATCCTCATCAAAGTTAAAATCTGCTTCTTCATTTTTTATTGTATCATCTATTTCTATTTTACTTTCTTCTTTTTTTACTTTATTTTTTTTAACACTGTTTAATAATTTTTCATCTTCTATATTTTCGGCTATACTTTCTTCTCTTTTTATTGAATCATCAATATCTATATCTATATTAAAATCTTCTATATCACTTAAATCTACAGTCGGTATTTTAACTGTTTCCTTAGGCTCAAATTTTATATCATCATCTATAGATACATCTTTATCTTTTTCAGTTGACTCTTTATTATCTTTTTCTCCTAAAAGTTCTGCTATAGACATTACAGAATGTGTATACTGTTTAGTAGTAAATATTTGTCCATTATCAAATAATTCTTTTATATACTCTTTATCTAGCTTCCTTGCACTATCTAGTTTAGATATACTAACTAAATTATTTATATATTCTTTATATGATTCCTCATCTTGTTTATCTTCTAAATCATAAAGCACTTCTGTATAAGTGGCAATATCATCCACAAATGAACCTTCAGATGTATTTGAATTCATTATATATATAACTGCTTTTTTATCCTGCTCAAATACTGCTATATTACTGTCAAATTCTAATAATCCATTATTATTAAAAACATATATGCTTTTTGTATAATTATATAAAGAATTTAGCATTTTTTTTGTAGTATTTTTTTTATCTATTCCAATTACAATTAGTTTTCTTGCCTTTAAATCAATTAAGCATTCTTCCAAAATATCAAATCCACTTTCTTTTATATTTCCCATAAAAAAATATACTTTTTTAGGTTTAGCTTCACTTTCTTTTATTAATCTGTCCTTAATTAAGTTTTCTCCATCTTTTTGAATATTTAATTTAATTTTCATATAAATACCATCCTTCGCAACTTCTGATAAAATTCTACATATACATAATATACCAAAAATAAGGATTTGTAAAGAAAATAATCAAAATCTCATTTAAAACTAAACAAAAAATAAATTAAAAAATGCACTTAAAATTAATCTTAAGTGCATTTAGTATTTTTAGAAAATTAATTCTTGATCTGTAATACTTTTTATTCTAACATGTTTTACCAAGGCAATTTCAAAAATATAACTATCCAGTCTCTCTTTTGTTATATTTTTATCAAAATGAAGTATTGCATCATAAATAAGATATATAGTCTGATAAACCTCTCTTTTTTTCGTTATATTGCTGATTTTCCCATATCTTTTTTTATATTTAGGAATTACTATTTTATCAAACCAATGCTCTAATAGTTCTTTAGAATATTCATCTCCTAGTCCATTGTAATTTGCATAAAATACTACATTTCCATAGTCTCTATACTTATCTTTTTTGCATGAATAAGTGTATCCATACGCATTACCCATAAAATCCTGCTGAATATAAAGCATAGGAAATTCTTTAAGTACCATTTGCCAATATTTATCAAGATTTAGTGCCATATGCCATTTACTTTTAATTTCTCGTAGCAATTGTTTGTTAAATTTTTCTTTATCCCATTTAATCCATCTAATCTTCTCATCTCTTGTAAGTGTTTTTAATTCACTTTGAATTCTTATTAATTCTTCTCTCATCTTTTTATATACAATTAAGGATAAAATGGTAATTTTATTTGACTCATTTTCTAGAGTCTTCGCATAGTTAATATACCGCACAATAATCCCTCCTTAAATTATTTCGTCAGGTCATCTTGTTAATTAACTATATTATATCACAAAAGTCAATATATAAAATAAATACTTACTGTTATCAATAAAAAAGGAATAACAGTTATATATACTGTTATTCCAAACCTCTTATTATCGCCGTTTATACAATTACATCCAATTCGTTTAATTTATTTTCAAACTCAGCTATTCTTTCTTCAGTTTCATACTGTTCAATTCTATTTAACGCATATAAGTACTTTCTTTCTTGAGAAAGTAATGCTTGATAATCATCATTCCAATCTTCGTGACTTCTAAGTGAAGCATGAACTTCATTTAATTTCTCCTCTAAAGCCTTTCTAACTGGATTAACTAAATTACCATCTTTTTCTACTTTAATACCATTATCAACCATGTGACATATAGCCTCTGCAAATGTTCTTTCACCTTGATAATTTATTCCATTTTCATCTGCTTCCCCTAAAATATTTACCATTTTAGATACTTGATCCATGCCAACTTTTTCAAATATAGAATCAACTCTAGAATCAATAAATTGTCCGTTTTCTCCAAATACTTCTTGACCTTGTATAAATAAATCAACATTATTTTGGATTATTCTAGCTTGTTCTACTGGAAATTCATTAACAGCCATCTTTAACGCATGTCTATCATAATATTTTTTAAAAGCAGTTTGACACATTTCTGCATTTTCACCATATGGTTTAAAGAACTTTGCATATTCTCTTAAAACCTCGTGCTGAGTTTTATCTCCACAAAAACTTTCTTTTAATTCTCCTATATTTTCTCCAAAATATGTTTCTACTTTATAATCAATCTCATCTGGAACATATTCTTGCACCGCTTGTTCCTCTGGCGTTTCAGGCGCTGCCGATATCATAAGTGGCTCTTCTTTTCTTGAGAAGAAACTAAGTACTGCATTTCCTATTGCTTCCATGTCTTGTAAAAATAGCTTCCATTCGTTTTTAAAAAAATCTTTCATAATTAAACACCTCATTTGTAATTTATATACCTTATTATATAATAATTATACTATCTAAATAAACAATTACAACTACAAAAGAATAACATTTTTGTATCAAATTATCTTCTTTTTTGTTACAAAAATGTTACATATTATTCTTATTGATTTATTTTAAGGCGTTTTTACAAATTTTTAGTTGTTATCTTCTTTTATAATATTATCGTTATATTTTTCAATAATATCTTTATATTTAAAATTATTTATCCCTGCACCTTCCCAAATACATATATTAATATATCCCATATTTTTAAGTATTTGCACTGCTTGTGCAGCTCTTGGTCCACATGCACAATACACAAGTATACACTCTGCTTTATTTGGTATTATACTTTGTATATTAGATGATAACATATTTATTGGTACATTTATTGCTCCTTTTATTCTCATGAGTTTATATTCATTTTCTGTTCTTACATCTAGTATTTTACAATTCCCAGACATCATTTGCATATATGCATCTTCCATGGTAAGTATTCTAGTAATACTCCTACTATTATATCCATTTTGCAGACCTCTATTAATCCCTAAAAAGTTTCTTATTTGAGCAAATATATTGTTTTGACTATTTCCCATCATATTATTCATCATAAAAACCTCTCCCTTGCAACTACTATTATATGTATATTGCCCAGAAAAGGTTTTTATGTTTAAAATTCATCCATATTTTACTTTTTGTTAAATATTTTAGCAAGTATCACTTTTACTATTTCAGCTACAATCACAAAACCAATTGCAGACACTATACATAATAGATATAAATGATTATCTAATCTTTCTAATCTGAATACTTCCGCAAACACTGGTATAAATATTACTGAAAGCTGTAATGCAATAGTTATTAATGATCCTATTAACATTGGTTTATTAGAAAATATTCCTATACTAGTTACAAGTCTTCTATCAGATCTCATTGTATATGCAAACAGTAATTCTATAAATGATAGCATTATAAAGGCAACTGTCATAGCTTCTTCATGACCGTATTTAGGACTAGTTTCAATAATCATAAATACTGTAAGTATCAATATACTTTTAATTATAGCTGGAACAATTATTCTACAAGATAAGAAAGGATTGAAAAACTTTTCTTTAGCACTTCTTGGTTTTTCTTTCATAATATTTTTCTCTGCTTTTTCAAATCCTAACGTTATAGCTGGTATTGTGTCTGTTATTAAATTAATCCATAATAGTTGAAGTGGTAACATTACATTATGACCAAACAATGTTCCAAAGAATATAATTATTACTTCTGCTAAATTTGAAGCCAAAAGATATGCTATAACATTTTGAATATTAGTATATATTCTTCTTCCTTCTTTAATTGCAACGACTATTGTCGCAAAGTTATCATCAGTTATGACCATGCTAGAAACACTTTTTGACACTTCTGTACCGGGTTATACCCATTCCTACACCTATGTCTGCATTTTTAAGAGCTGGTGCATCATTAACTCCATCTCCTGTCATCGCAACAGTTTTACCAAGTTTTTTCCACGTTTTAACTATTCTAAGTTTATTTTCAGGCGACACTCTTGCATATACTCTTATTTTATCTATCTTCTTTTCAAATTCTTCATCAGACATTTTATCAAGCTCTGCACCTGTTACTGCAATAACACCTTTTTTCATTATTCCAAGTTCTGTTGCTATTGCTACTGCCGTTTCTTTATTATCTCCTGTTATCATTACGGGAGTCATTCCTGCTTCAAAACATTTTGTTACTGCATCTTTTGCTTCTGGTCTAGGTGGATCAATCATTCCTACAAGCCCCACATAAACCATGTTTCTTTCTAGTTCAGCGCTCTTCATTTCTTCTGGTAATTCTTTTACATCTTTATATGCAAAAGCAAGAACTCTAAGCGCCTTCATCGACATTTCATTATTTTTTTCTATTATACTTTTTTTAATGTCTTCTGTCATCTCAACAATACTATCATTTATAACAGCATGTGAACATCTGTCTAGTATAGATTCTATGGCTCCTTTAGTATACATTCTATATGCATCTTTGTACTCATTTATAGTACTCATCATCTTTCTATCTGAATCAAATGGAATTTCATCTTTTCTTTCATGTTTTATATCATATTTACTTTTTTCTATATCATATTTGTTTGCAAATGCAACCAAAGCTGTTTCTGTAGGATCTCCTAATAATGTTCCTTGCTCTTCTCCATATTTTGTATCATTACAAAGAAGCATTCCATGTATAAGAGTTGCCATTTTTTCTGATTTAGCATCACTCAATGTTATACTATCAATTGTTTTTGTCTGAACACCCAAACAAATCTCTTTTACAGTCATTTTATTTTGTGTAAGTGTTCCTGTTTTATCAGAACATATTACTTCTGTTGAACCAAGTGCTTCAACTGATGACAGTTTACGAACTATACTATTTTCTTTTGCCATCTTTTGAACACCTATTGAAAGTATTATTGTTATAGCCGCTGGCAAGCCTTCTGGTATTGCTGCTACAGCAAGTGATACGGCAAGCATAAACACTTCTAATATTGGATTATCTCTAATTATACCTACAAGTACCATAAGAATTCCTATTATAACAACAATAACACTTAACGTCTTACTTATTTCATTCATTTTCTTTTGAAGCGGTGTAAGTTCTTCTTTACTATCCGTAAGAATAGTAGCTATTTTACCAAGTTCTGTATTCATTCCAGTTGCGGTTACTACACCCTCTCCTCTACCATATACAACAGAACTTCCTGAATATAACATATTTTTTCTTTCTGCAAGTGGTACTTCACCGTCTAATGTATCTATTTCTTTATCTATTGGAAGCGACTCTCCTGTAAGTGCAGCCTCCTCAACTCTTAAACTACTATTTACAATTATTCTCATGTCAGCAGGTACAAAATCTCCTGCCTCTATAAGAACAATATCTCCAACCACTAACTCTTCTGTTTTTATACTTTTAATAATTCCATTTCTTTTTACTTTTATAAATGGAAGAGACATTGTCTTTAAAGAATCAATAGCCTTTTCTGCCTTGCTTTCTTGTACTACTCCCATAAGTGCATTTAAAAATACTACAACTAATATTATAATTGCATCTGTAAGTGATTCTCCTTCCATATAAGCAACTACTCCTGACACTACAGCTGCAATTAATAAAATTATAATCATAATATTTTTAAACTGATCTATGAACTTTCCTAATATTGTTTTTTTCTTTCCTTCTTTTAATTTATTTAGTCCATATTCTTCAAGTCTTTTACTGGCTTCATTATCAGTCAACCCATTACTTGAACTCTTAGTATTTTTCAAAACTTCTTCAATACTCAGATTATACATATCCTTTTCCATATAATATTGCCTCCCTTTACAAATATATCTATCATATCAAAGGAATTTTATCATAAAAAAAAGAAAGTAACAATATTTATTACTTTCTTTTACTTATTTTTCACATTATACTTATATGTTTATTTAAATAAAAAAACATCTAAAACAAACTAAATATTGTTTTAGAGTCAAAATTATTGAATATTATTTTCTTATTCCTAATTTAGCAATTAAATCACGGTATTCTTCAATATTTCTATTTTCAAGATATCTTAATAAGCTTTTTCTTTTTCCTACCATGTTTAAAAGACCTCTTCTTGAATGTTCATCTTTTTTATGAAACTTCAAATGCTCTGTTAACTCATTAATTCTTTCAGTTAATAATGCTACTTGAACAGCTGTACTTCCAGTATCATTTTCACCTTTTGCATAAGTTTTAATTATTTCTGTCTTTCTTTCTTTTGTCATGCTAACTTCCTCCTTAATATTTTAAATTCACCTTAAACCAAGAAATAACTCCTTAAGGAAAAGATATATCATAGTATAAGGTACATATATATTATACACTACATGTCAATACCTCTTACTTTATATGTAAATATACATATGCTTTTGCTGTAGTTTAATTAACCATTTCTATCAAATACATATAATCACTTATTCTTAATATTTAAGCGTTTTAAAATATTTATATTATTCTTAATCACATAAATAAACAATTATTTAGTACAAAATTTACGTATTAAATAGGTATGCATGCCCCTCTTCAATTATATAGTATGACATTTGTATCCAGTTTTTATCTGGAGCATACGTAGCATCCCAAGTATATAATATTGGTGTCTCTCCAGCATATAATCTTTCATATCCGAACCGACTGATCCGAAAAAACACTTAATTCTATAGGGTTTTGTTTATTTAACTCTTGATCTAAACATAAATCACCCCAAGTATATCCTTCTTTAGCAGTGTAAGTTTAACCATCAATAGTAAAATTTATCAATCTAGCTTCTTCTTTTTTCTCTCCTATTCCCAAATCCTTTGCTATTTCTTTTTGCTTGTCACTTGCTTCAGATGATATTAATAATTTTCCATTTTCTATTATAAATATTCCCGGATATTTTTCTGCACTACTTAAATTTTGCTCTGCTGGTCCATTTATATTAGATATATTTCCATTTTCGGAATCTGCTAACTCATCAAATAATCTTAAACTTAACTCTTCTTGAATCGATCTAATATCATTCTTAAATTTTGCTTCTCTTGCTCTATCCATTACTGAGCTATTATTTAATGTCAAAATTATTGCTCCTGCCAAGATTATCATTACGATTATTGTTATTGTTAATACTATTAATGACATTCCTGTCTTTTGTTTTTTACCCATTTTTTCATTTCCCCTCTTTATTTTTTACATAATACATATTATTTCACATACACTTTTACTCTGTCAATTACTATTTCTTACTTGTAATATTTATGCAACATATTTACATGTTAAACTTTTAATTCACCATATCTTTAAGTGAATTTATAAAAGCTTCTGCTTTTTCATCAACATATCCTGTATTATCAATTTCTTTATTTATGCTATTCTTATTTAATATATCATCTATCATTTTACTAAGCTTTTCATTACTTATATTATTATTCATATTTTTATCTCCCTTAATAATTAATTATTAAAATACTCATTAAATAAATTCATATAGTTTATTTCCTTAAATATATCTAATCCTTTTTTATATATCACATAGTTATTTTTTGAATAAATACCATAAATTGCAATATCATCAGATAACGTTGTTTTTAATTTCAATATATTCTCTTTAATATTACTAATATCTTCGTTTTTTATTAAATTCATTTGATTTGATATCTCATTTGATATTCGTATGTTGCTATCTAAATAATTGATATTTGGATTTTCATTTACATATACACTTGCAAGTAATAAATCATACTCTTTAGTATTTTTTTTATCTTCTATTTGTTTTTCACTTAATTTATCCACATTTAGATTTATACCTACTTTTAACAAATCATTCTTTATTTTATTTGCTATATTTATTTTTTCTTCATCATCTTCATTTACCATTAAATTAAGTGATATAATTTTTCCTGATTTAGTATAGTATAAATTTTCTTTTTTATATCCATTTGAAAGTAATATATTATCTGCAGCGTATACATCATATTTGTATTTTTCTTCATCAAAAATATATGGTAAATCTATTATTTTTCCTTGAGCTTCTCCTACTTCTGATAGTATATTTTCTCTATCTATACTATAAGCAATTATTTGTCTTATATATTTTTCTTTAGTTTTATCGGATAATGGATTAAACATTAGATATATTCCTTCACCATTATTATATGATTTTATATCATATTCATATTTCCCAAGCATTTTAATTGAGTTGTTGGAACTACTAAAAAACACATCAATTTTATTTTGTTTGTACATTTCAATAGCAATTTCTTCATTCTCTACTTTTATAACTGTTATATTTTTTAAATATTCTTTATTTGCATTACTTTTTCTGTTTAATATAAGTTTATTTTCATTACTTGAACTATCTATACTATATATTCCATAATTACTATTTACTATGTATATTGGAATATTTAGATTATATATAAAATACTCGTCTTCTTGTTTTAATGTTATTAATAAAGTATCTTTTGATTTTATCTCGACTTTATCAACATTTTCCACTTTGTAATAATGCTTATTCTTTTCTTTAATAATTGTATCTATTGCATCTTTTACTTCTACTGCTGTTATTCCAGATACAGTATCTAATTTAATTTCATATTCTTTATTATTTATTTTGGATATATTTGATATTAACTCAAACTGGACAGTATAATCTTCCTTAATATTAAGAAGCATAGGATAAATATACTCCTCAATCTCAGTTATAACTGAGTTATTAACACCTATATTAGTATTATCGTATATTGCTATATTTATATTATCTGTGTTTTCTTTAACTTCATTGTTAAAAAATACAGGTATAAAAGGTTCATCTTTTGTCATTGTTACTAATCTTGTAACTATTATAATAAGTATAAGTATAATTAAACAAAAAAGAAATCTAACAAACTTTCCCGGCTTTATTCTATATTTTCTATTGTTAGATATCTTTTTCTTTTGTATATTTTTTTTATTAGAATTTACTACTCTTCTTTTTCTGCTTGAACTTCTAGGAACCTTTTTATATCTATCTTCATGTAAATATTTTTTTTCCATTTTACTTCACCATTATATATTATTTACGCATTTTAATATATTTTACCACAAATAATATAAAAAATATATATTTAACATAAAAAAGTATTACCTTTTTTAAAATTAAATATAAAATAATAATAAAGTCATAAGGAAAACCTTATTCTATTTACATAACTTTGGATATATGATATAATAATTATGTTGTTAGTTTTTTATTGTTAAATTAATATTTACATAAAAAGAGGTGAACTAATTTGTGCCGAAAAATTTAAATTGGTCTACAGCAGAAGAACTAAATAATATTTCTATGTTTTCTAAGGGAGGAGTTGTTTGTGTAGAAGACTTTAACGTATTTTTAAAATTATTGATTACAAATGCTTCCAGTCGATTAGGTGTTAAGTATCAATATTTAGAAAAACTTGTCAAAGAACACAATATTGATTTTTTTAAATTAAAAGATGAGTTATTTAAAAACGACAAAACATTACCTGTTTCATCTAATGAATTTAAAGAGCTTTGTTTGTTACTAAAGCTTCCAGTAATAGAAGAAATTAAAGAAAGGACTGCCTCATATATGTTTTTACAAGAAGAACAAAAAAAAGAAAAAACCCACATTGAATGCCTAGATTTATTTAACTCTTTAAGTGCTCAAGAAAAACTCAAGTTTATCCTTGAATTTGAAAAAATCCAAATTTCATTAACTCCATTAGAGTTATCAACATTATTAAAAAATCAATAATTAAAAAAGCAAGCCCTTATTATGGCTTGCTTTTTTTCTACATTTGAATCTTAGGTTCTACTGTGAATCTAATTCCAGTTTTTTCTTCATTATCTATAGTAACTTCGGTAAATGATGGTGTACATGTAAGCTCTACTCCTGAAGGTGCTACAAATCCTCTTGCTATCGCTACCGCTTTTATTGCTTGATTTATTGCTCCTGCTCCAATGGCTTGCATTTCTACTTTTCCATTTTCCTTTACTAATCCTGCTATTGCTCCTGCTACTCCATTTGGACTAGACTTTGCTGATATTTTTAATATTTCCATAATTTCCTCCTCTTATGTACACTAAGCTATATATAATAACTTATATAGTGATTATACTTAATCTATTTAAAATATGCAATAGTTATTTAATTATTAATCTATATTATATCTTTTTATACTTATTGCTTTATTTGTTTTATCGTCTGTTTCAACAATTATGCTCCTAAACCATCCTGGGTTTTCACTACATTCATATTTTATTTTTTCTCCTGTAACAAATCTTGCTACGGCTATTTCTTTTTTTAGTCCCAATACACTCTTTTTAGGTCCGCACATTCCTACATCCGTTATATATGCCATTCCTGTATCATATATTGTTTCATCAGATGTTTGAACATGAGTATGCGTTCCAAATACACATGTCACATCATTTTCTAAAAAATAACTCATAGCTATTTTTTCAGCTGTTGCTTCAGCGTGAAAATCAACAAATATATAATCCACTTTTTCCTTTTTTAGTTCTTCTATTATTTCTTTCGCCTTTGAAAATGGATCTGAAATATTTTCTTGATTAAAATCTCCCATTCCAACCTTTCCAATTAAATTTATAACTGCTATTTTCTTTCCATTTTTTTCACTAATGTTTACGCCATGTCCCACTAAATTAGTTATATTAGCTGGTATAAGTAACTTATCTACACTTTCATATAGCTTTTTTGCTTCTTTTCTGTAATATAAATGATTTCCCATTGTTATTACATCTGCACCAAAAGAAAATAATTCTTTCATTTCTCTTTCTTTAATTCCTCTTCCGTTTGCAGAATTTTCACCATTTATTATAATAAAATCTATTTTTTCTTTATTTACTATATCATTAATATTATTTTTTATTATATTTAATCCACTTCTACCAACTACATCTCCTATAATTAAAAATTTCATTTTAACACCTCTAAACTGCTTAAAAGGCGGCCAAAATATAACCGCCACTTAATCTATTTTGCTGTCTCTATTGCTCTTGTTTCTCTTATAACATTAACTTTAACTTGGCCTGGATAATTCATCTCTTTTTCAATTTGTGATGCTATATTTCTTGCCATCAACACTGCTCCCGCATCATCTATTTCCTCAGGTTTAACAATAATTCTAACTTCTCTTCCTGCTTGAATTGCATAAGATTTATCTACACCTTTATATCCATTACAAATTTCTTCCAACTTTTGAAGACGTTTAATATATGTACTTACCGTTTCTTTTCTTGCACCTGGTCTTGCAGCCGAAACTGTATCTGCTGCTTGAACTAGTATAGCTTCTAATGTTTGTGGTTCAACATCACCATGATGTGCAGCAACTGCATTAATAACTTTATCTGATTCTTTATATTTTTTAAGAATTTCAACACCTAATTCTACATGAGTTCCTTCGGCTTCATGGTCAACAGACTTTCCTATATCATGTAATAATCCAGCTCTTTTTACAAATGTCACATCTAGTCCTAGTTCTGATGCTAAAAGTCCAGCTATATGAGCCACTTCAATTGAATGATTAAGAACATTTTGACCATAACTTGTTCTGTATCTTAATTTTCCAAGTAACTGAACCAAATCAGGATGAAGATTTATTACTCCTGTTTCATAAAGAGCTCTTTCTCCTTCATCTTTAATAGTATTAGCAACTTCAACTTTTGCTTTTTCTACCATTTCTTCTATCTTTCCAGGATGTATTCTCCCATCTGTCATAAGTCGTTCTATTGCTATTCTTGCTACTTCTCTTCTTATTGGATCAAAACTAGATAATACTATAACATCCGGGGTATCATCAATTATAATATCAATACCTGTAAGAGTTTCTATAGCTTTGATATTTCTTCCTTCTCTACCAATTATTCTGCCTTTCATATCATCACTTGGTAAATTTACAACTGAAACTGTAGCTTCTGCAGTATGGTCTGTCGCACATCTTTGAATTGCTTCTGCAATCATTGTTTTAGCCTTCTTTTCTACTTCGTATTTTGCTTTATTTTGACTTTCTATTATGTACGCTGCCATTTCCTGTTTCATTTCATCTTCTAAATTTTTCATCAGTTCTTTTTTAGCTTCTTGCTCTGTCATTTTAGAAATTCTTAGAAGTTCATTTTGTTTTTCTACTTCTTTTTCTTTCAATGTACTTTCTGCTTTTTCAATTTCCTTTTGTTTTTTTGTAAGACTACTTTCTTTTTCTTCAATTATACTAAATCTTTTATCTAGCAAATCTTGTCTTTGATTAATTCTTCTTTCTGTTTCTTTTAGTTCATTTTTTCTATAAACTATTTCTTTTTCAGCTTCTTCTTTTTGTTTTAGTGTTTCTGCTTTTGCTTCTATTACCGCATCTTTCTTTATTCTCTCAGAATCTTTCTCAGCTTCTTCTATCACTTTTTTAGCTTTAAGCTCTGCACTGTCTAATTCTTGTTGTGCTATTTTTTTTCTGTGATTAGAACCTATACTAAAGAATATAGGTGAGGTGATTACCGCAGTAATAGCAAAAGTTACTATTATTGGTACTAACATAAAAACCTCCATTAATATTAAATTTTCAATGTTCAACATCTATTATATTTATTTTTATAACCTAAAAAAGTTAGTTAGGTATATATTTATATATTGATATTGATTTTATATTTCTCATAAAGTTTATTTCTTATTGTAAGGTGCAATCTAATACACCTATTATAAATTATATAATTATTTTTGCTAATATGCAAGCTATTTTAAAAAAATAACTCACAATGTAAAAAAATGGCTAATATATCTCTATATTAGTCATTTTTCGTAAACTATATTTTATCAATTTCCATATTTTCTATTTTATCTTCTATACTTAATTTTATTGGTGTTTCAAGAATTTCAGGATTTTCAATATATTTTTTAAGCAACACAAAAGATCTTGCATAATACAACCCATCACATATTCTTTCATCCGCAACTACTTTAATATCAATATATCCTTTTACATTTCCTTCTAAATCTTTTTCATATTTTTTAGAACCCATAGCAAAAAATACACTTGTTGTTCCAAAGTCATAAATGTGGTGATATACTGAATTAATTCCAAGAGATCCTAAATTAGTAAAAAATGCACTTGTATGAAATGGCGATGCATCAATTAAACTTTTAGGGATCATTCCGTGTTTATCCAGCCACATTATAAAGTCTACTATTGCTTTTATAATAAAATTTGGAAATGACATTATTATATCAGCTACTTTATCTGTATTATTTCTTACACTTTCTTTTTTGTTTTCTAGAATTATTTCATTTATTTGTTTTGATATATCAAATATAGTATCTTCGGGTTTTATTTTGAACTTAACTGTAGTTTCTACCGCTTCGTCCATCAGCTTTTTCTTCATTGCTAGTGAAAATACTGTTTCATTTCTTTGAAATATCCTTCTGTTCATTATAAAGCGATTAAGTCCAGGTCTTTCGTAGAAAACTCTTCCAAGTGCTGCTATCATAATATCCATATGAGTTATTCTTATTCCTTCTTCTTTCTTTCTTTTTATATACGCAGTTATATTGCTAAGATCTATTTTATCCTCGAAAAAAACTTGTGAATCACTTCTTGTTTTCATAATATATGGAATAATTTTATAAAAAGCGTTTAAATTTTTTATTCTTACTCCATCAGCTCTTTTTCCAAACATATTTATCCCCCATTTTTATATACGATTGTTGCATATTATCTTCTAAATATTACATATGCTATATATACTATATAAATACTTATTAATGTTAATCCTTGTGGCCTAGAAATTTCTGGTTTTCTCTTAGTAAATAGTACCATAACTAAAGAAACTAATATAAATACACCGCAGTCTATAAATAAAGTTGTATCTGATAGTTTTATCGGTTTTACAATAGCTGCTGTACCAATTACAAACAAAGTATTAAACATATTACTTCCTATAAGATTACCTATCGCAATATTTATTCTATTTTTCTTAACTGCTGCTATTGATGTAGTAATTTCAGGAAGAGATGTTCCTACTGCTATTATAGCTATAGATATAAATGTCTGACTTACATTAAAATATCTTGCTATTACGACTGCGTTATTTACAACTACTTCTGCTCCTACATACACTAAAATTGCTCCAATAATGCCTATAATAAAATTTTTACATAATGCTTTAATATCTTTCACTGTAAAAATTCTCTGTTCTTTCTTTTCTTCTGATACTTCTTCTCCTCTTGCCTTTTTCTCCATTTTCTCTCTGTATTTTTTTTCTCTTCTATCACGCAAATATTCACCAAACTCATATAAAGTATAATACATAAATATTGCAAAGAAAAGTAGTAAAATTATTCCATCTGTCCTAGATATTATATTATCTTCTAATGTCGTTCCAAATGTATCCATCAACAAAACAAGCAATATTACACTTGATAATAGACTCATTTTCATGTCTTTTCTTGCAGTCTCCCTTAAAATTTTTAATGGATTCATAAGACAAATCATTCCTAATATACAACACATGTTAAATATATTGGTCCCTACTATATTTCCTATTACAAAATCAGCGTTATTATCTAAAGATGCTGTTATTGAAAGTAATAATTCTGGTAAACTTGTACCTATACATACAAAAGTAAGTCCTATTACTATTTCACTTATTTTAAATATTCTACCAATATTTGAACCAGCGTCAACAAATATATCTGCACCTTTTACTAACATCACAAGTCCAACTACCATTAATATTCCACTTAACAAAATTTCCATTGTATTCTCCTTTGTTATTTAATATCTATATATTTTTTTAGTATATTATATACTTTATGTATTGGCAATCCCATAACTGTATAATAATTACCATTTATTTTTTCTATATGTTTTGCAAAATCACCTTGAATAGCATAAGCACCTGCTTTATCATAAGCTTCTCCAGTAGATAACCAGTTATTTATTTCATCATTTGTTATTTCACTAATATATACTTCTGCTAAATCATAATCACTATACTCTATGTATTTACCATCTTTTTCGATTAAAATAGATATTCCCGTAATAACATTATGCTTAGTATTTTTTAATTTATTTAATATTTTTTTTGCATCTTCTTTATCTTTAGGCTTTCCATATATTTCTCCGTCTATTCCTATAACTATAGTATCTGCTCCTATTATAATTCTATCTCCTTCTGTTTTGTCAAATATATTTTTTGCTTTTATATATGCAAGTTTCTTTATTTGATCTTCTATTGTTAAATCACTATCTAAAACTTCATCTTCATCACTTATCATTATTTCAAAGTCTTTTACTATCATACTGAGTATTGATTTTCTTCTTGGTGATTTTGATGCTAAGATTATTTTCATAATTCCTCCAATAACATTACTATTTTTTATAGTATATCATATATAGTAAAAATGTTTCTACCCCTTAACCTAAGTTTAATTAAATTATTTTATATTTTATATTAAAAATATTATGGTATAATATTTATATTAATATTGTTTAAAGAGGTGGGTAACATAATTACAAATAAATATATAACAGACTTTCTGATGTCTAATATAGACGAAAAGTACAAAATATTCTCTTCTAACTTAATTCCTGATTGTAATAAAATGCTAGGAGTTAGACTTCCTATACTTAGAAAATTTGCAAAAAAAATTGCAAAAGAAAATAATGTTAAGGATATCTTAGAAACAATGAATTGTACTTACTTTGAGGAAGTAATGCTTCAAGGTTTAATCATCGGATATTATAAATGTGATATACATATAATTATTGAGCTTTGCAAAAAATTTGTTCCTAAAATAGATAATTGGTCTATATGTGATAGTTTCTGTAATAGTTTAAAAATAGCAAAAAAATATCCTAACGAAATGTTAAGTTATATATCAAGTTATATAGCTTCTAAAAATACTTATGAATTACGTTTCTTAATTGTTATGTTGCTTAATCATTTTGTTGAAGATAAGTATTTAAATTATATTTTTTATGTTATAAACACTGTTGAAGATAGTGAATACTATGTTCAAATGGCTGTTGCATGGTTACTTTCAGTGTGTTATATAAAATATCCTCAAACTACTTTAAACTATTTAAAAGATTGCAATATAAATAAGTTTACATATAATAAAACAATACAAAAAATAACAGAATCATTTAGAGTTAGCGATCATGATAAGGAAATATTAAAAAAACTAAAAAAATAATTTAATTGTTACATTTATATCACCTAAAATTCATAATTTGTTCATAATTTACGTGTATAATTTGAACATAAAGTAGATAGAACAACTAACTACTTTAACCTGTTTTCATATGATCCCCATAAAACCCTAACTTCTTAAGTTAGGGTTTTATATATTTAAATATTTTTTTTCAAAATCTTTAACTAACATTGGTTTTGAAAAATAATAACCTTGTATAATATCACAACCTATTTTTTTTAAAAAATCTACTTGTTTTTTAGTTTCTATTCCTTCTGCTACTGTTTTTATATTCAATTTTTTACACATTTTTATAATTGTATCTATAATAATTTTTGCTCTATTATTGTTTTCCATATTATCAAAAAAGCTTTTATCTATTTTTAATATATCAATTTCAATATCTTTTAATACGTTAAATGCAGAATATCCAGTTCCAAAGTCATCCATAGATACTATGAAACCTAACTTTTTAACAGAATTTGCTGCATTTTTTGCTGTTTTTATGTCTTCTATTACCGTAGTTTCTGTCATTTCTAATTCTATTTTACTGGTATCAACATCATAATCTTGTATTATTTGCTTTAATTCATTAATGTGGTTTTTATTTTTTAAATGATGCCTTGATTCATTAATAGATATAGGATAAATAGGTAAATTTAAACTTCTCCACTTTTTTTGCAATTTACAAATTTCTTTTAATACATACATATCTAGCAAGGTGATTTCTCCTGTTTTCTCATATTTAGGAACAAAATTTCCTGGCATTATAATTTTATCTTTTACTTTTTTTCTTATTAAAGCCTCAGCACCAACTATTTCTTCTGTTAATGTATTAAATTTAGGTTGTAAATATATTATAAACTCATTATTTTCAATTGATTTTAATAATTCTTTTTTCATGTAACATCCTCTTTTTATTTTAATACTTTATATATATTGTTTGCTTCTTTTTATATTTTATTCTTTTAAATTATTTAAAGTAATATATATTTCTAGTTATATTTATGTGTATACTATATTTTCGTTACTGCTCAGAATAGCTAAAAATATCCTTGTAAGTTGAATGCTAGCAGAGATATAAATATTTTATCATACCTCCACCCTCCACTCTTTATTTCCTTGTTTTTTATTACTTTCTTTTCTTATGTTTTTTATTTTACCTTTTGCTTCTTTACTTTATATATTAACTTACTTTTATTGCACTTTTATTATGATACATGTATTTAAACATATATCTCCTTTTTATTCAGAATATATAATCTTCAACGTACTTTCATACTTTTATATTATTTCATATATTTAATTTTTTTATAATACATTTTATTTGTATTTTATTAGTAAATTACGTTACTACTCAAATTAATAAATCTAAAACATATTATTAATTATTTAGCATTTGTTTTCTATTATATTTTAGTAATATCAATGTTTTTGATATGTTTATTTGTTCTTTGTAATAATTTAAATGATAACTTATGCTTTCTATAATACAAAACTTACAAACCATAAATGGTTCGTAAGTTGTATTTAAATGGAGCCTTAACTATACACGTTTACGAAATTAAGACTATAAGATTTGATTAAATCTCTCTGATAAATTCATTATATATTAGATTTAATTATATTTCAATGGGAGTGTAGTAAATTTTTAAAATTTATGGTACAATTACTATAAAATATGGGGTGATAAAAATGAGTATTACATTTTTTTATTTTTTTCTTTTAATAGTTCAAATTGTTATGCTAATTAAAACAATTAAAAAAACTAATAAAAAGAATTGGTCGTTGTTGTTATCAACGATAATATTATCTATCGCGCTTGTAGTAGTGTTCTTTACATATTCTTGGATAAACATGAACTACATAGGATGGAACTTTATAGCATATCTTATAATTAATAGTATTACAGGATCATTATATCTTTTAATGCTTATTATTAGTATACTTATTAAAGTAATAAAGAATAAAAAAATAATGTACAAAAATTAGAAGAAAATGAATCTGAAAAAAAATCAATAAAAAAAGTTTTAATAATTAATACACTAACTATTGTTATAACTTTTTTAATAGCACTTTTTATAGAAGATTTACCATATAAAATCGAACAAAAGAAGGATAGGCTTGCAGAAAATAAAGCACAAGAACAAATAATTATTCTTTTAAATCAACAATACGGGGATGGTAATTTCGAAATAGTAGAAATGGTTGAGAAAGATATTTGTTACGGTTGTTCTTGGATGGGACCAGGTGTTGACGGTTATGAGTTTACGATGAGTACAAATTATTTAGATAAAAACTTTATAGTTAGTTTAGCAAAAGAAAATTTTGAAATTTATGAAAATGATTTTTTGAATGATTATTATAAAGAAAAACTAGGAATAACAGATTTAGAAAACTATCTAAAAGACTATAAGGTTAAAAAACTTAACGAAATAATATCTCAAAGTTTTAATGCTGAAATAGGTTTTAATAATATATTTATGAAAGACTATTCAGATATAAATTATGGACAAATACCTAATATTGACGAATTATCAAACTTTGTAGAATTACATGATCCTAAGATTGAAATAAAAGAAGATTTAAAAACAAAAGATGAGTTATTAAATTATTTAGTAAAATTTTCAAAATTTTTCATAAAAGATTTTGATACTTCTAATATTACATATTCACAAACTAGTAAATATTTCAGATATAAATATGATTATACAAAACTAGGAGTAAATAATTATACTGACCAGTATAATGGTTATGGTGGATATGTTTTAGCGGGTAATTATAAGTATTCAGAAGAACAAGGACGTTATGTAGTTGAAGATGAGGATACTATCGTAAGAATTAATATTATGGGTAATGTTACAACATTTAATATAGAAGATATTTTGAAAGATTAAAACGTGATAAAGACAATGCTTAGTTGGCATTGTCTTTATCGTTTTCAGGCATATATTTTTTAAGTGTGGTATTTTGTAATTTTAAATATTCAATTTTAGTTCCAATTGCTCGTTCATCTTCAAAGTAACCAAGGTAGTGAAATTTATTTTTTACTTTGATTAAGCATTCAATATTTTCTTCTAATGCTTTAGCAATATTCTCTATAATATATTTCTCTTTTTTAGATTTTGGTTCTTCCTTAACTTCTGGAATTTTAATCTCATATCCAACAATTAAATTTCTGATATATTCAGACTGAGATAAGTTTAATTTTGAAGATGCTCTTTTTAAAATAAATTTCTCATCATCACTTAAAAATACATTAACTTTATTATTTCTTATTCTCATAATTTAAAATCTCCTTTCTAAACATTAAGGGTATGGGAATTCCCATATTAGAATTTGTACAGGAGTACAAATTCAGTGCTTGCCAGACAAAATATGTGAGTACGTACTCACACGTTTTCAGTATAAATTATTTCTTTTAATATTACTTCTTCAGCCATATTTTTATAATTATTCATTAGTTTTACCCATTCAAGTTGATTAATTTCTTTACTTTTTTCAGACAGTTTTTCATTAGATTTTTTATAACTATCCATCAAATTATTTAATAAATTTTCTGCATCTTTACTTACTGAAATAAGATGATTAGTAAGTTCATCTTTCATTAAAAGTGTAGTGTAAAGTGCTTTTTTATGTTCTTTTAAATAATCAAGTCTTAACATTCCATATTTATTAATTGTTCCTTTTTTATTATCATTTAAGGTTAAATTTGGTAATTCATAATCACCAGTTCTTGTATATTTTAATTCCATTTTTAATCATTTCCTTTCTTATTTGGTTTGTTAGGATTGTAAGTAACAATTCCATATTTTGTTTCAATATCTTCTTTATTTATGATTGATTTTGTTTTTATTTCAGTAGGTGATATTGGTACTATTCTTATAATTTTTTCATCTTTTATAGGTGTAAATTCACCTATAATATTACCTGTATCTTCATCAACTTTTTCATAAAGTTGATACATTTTTGTTTCATAAAATTCATTTAATCTATCTAAATACTCTTGTACTTGTTCATTAGAAATATTAGGGCTACCAATTATAAATTCTTCTTTACCATTTATTTCAACTGGTACTAATACATCTAATATTCCTTTATCTAAAAACTTCATTAAGTTATTTATATAACTCTTTCTAAAATTAATTTTTTCTATATAAAGTTCATTGTTTTTATCTTTTATAAGAATAACAGACTCAATAAATTTAGATATAAATTCTTGTTTCTCATCTTTGATTTTGCTTTCCCAATTTGTTTTAACAACGTCATTTAGTGTATCTAATCTTATCATAGTTTCTCGTTCAATATCTCTGTCTGCCATTAATTGTTGTGGTGTAAAAGTTATATTGTCTAAGTTTAAAAGTTCTGATTTCTTTTGTTCTAAAATTTCTAATTTTTCTTCAATTAGTTTATAGTCTTCTGAAAAATCTTCCATCTCAACAATACCACTCATATATGCTTTTTTAATACGTTCTTTTTGTTTTAGTAATTGTTTTATCTCTTTATCTATATCATCAGTTTTTGTTGGCTTATGGTCTGCTAAAATAGGTAAAAAATACTTTTTAACTGCCATATCATACTCAACTAAGTCATAAATAAATTGCATTAAACATTCTTCAATTTTATCTTCACGATAAT
>CALXJE010000044.1 GCA_944388545.1 uncultured Clostridia bacterium | reverse complement strand
TCCTCTTCTTTTTTGTTTATTTTTTTCTTGTTTATTTTCTCTTATTTTATTTTGTTATACATTATATCAAACATATATTTTGCACCTTTTCCTATGATATATATACATTTAAACATATATATCTTTATTTTTATTAGAATATATCATTTTTTCAAGGTGCTTTTTTGTATATGCTTAATATACACCTATATTATTTCACATATTAAAATAATTTGCAATACCTTTTGCTTCGTTTTGTTATTTATATGTTCAGTTTCACACAAACTCAAAAACTAATCTTTATTATATTTATTTATATGTAAATTTATTCTAAAATTAGAAATTAATAAGTAAAGAAAATAATATAAGTATTTTTAGTTATTAGTTTTACTATTTCTATTAGTAACAATAAAAGCATATTAAATATATTAAAAATAAAGTATAAATGTTTCACATCTATACTTTATTCTATATATATTTTTTTAATTATCTTGAAGCTTCTGTTTTCCATAGTCCATGTTGATTGCAATATGCATATACATCAACTTTCTGACTATCTCCAATATCAAATGTAGCTTCTGGAACATCAGAAGGCTTTAATTCTTTTCTATATAAAGTTCCATCTTCTGCTACTACAACTATCTTTTTAATATAGTGAGCAGCTTCCATTGGATGCTCTACTTCACCTACAAATACACTTATAGTATTATCCTCAAAATGTACTACAGGAAGATGCTTCTCTAAACTAGCTTCTTCAGTATTAGGTTCTAGTTTTATCATTTCCGTTCCGCAACATGAAATAGTGGCAATTCCTTTATCTATTACTTCAACTAAATTTTTACACATTGGACAGTAATAAAAATCAAATTTTAACATTTTATTTACTCCCTTCATATTTTTAATTTTATTCACATTCATAACTTTATCTTTTAAATTATTAAAGTAATATGTATATGTAAGAGCAGTCTTGTTATTTATCTTTTTAGCATTAATCACTTTTAGATATAACATTATATGATCCTCTAACTCTTTTTTATCAGTAACTTCACATTCCATATATGATATAGCATCAGTTAGAACAATGGGTATTCCATTTTCACTCTCTATATATTCTATATCTTTAAATTTATCAAATAAATTACTTGATTTCATTCCAAAGTTATATAATATTTTTTCTTCTATATCTTCTGAAAGAGTAGATATTCCTATTTTGTCACCTATATCTATTTGCTCAACTGAATATCCTGTTTTCATCAAACTTACAGTTACTATAACTGGAGAGAAATTTTGCTGAACAACAGCATCAACTATTCTTCCGTATTTTATACCATCTTTTTTACCTGATAATATATACATACCATAGGTAATATCAAATAATGCTTTATTATCTATACTCATAGATTGCTCCTTATTAATAATTTTCAGCTTTTAATTCAAAATATGCTTTAGGGTGAGCACAAACTGGGCAAACTTCTGGAGCTGATTCAGCAACATGAATATATCCACAGTTTCTACATTTCCAAATTTTTATATCTCCGTATTCAAATACTTCTCCATTTTCTATGTTAGCAATTAGCTTTCTATATCTATCTTCATGTTCTTTTTCTATTTTACCAACTTCTTCAAACAAGTAAGCTATATGATCAAATCCTTCTTCTTTTGCTACTTTAGCAAATTCATCATACATATCTGTCCATTCATAATTTTCACCTGCTGCTGCATCTTCTAAGTTTTCAATAGTAGATGGAATTCCTCCATTATGCAATAACTTAAACCATAATTTAGCATGTTCTTTTTCGTTATCAGCTGTTTCTGTGAATATTGAAGCAATTTGTTCATAACCATCTTTCTTTGCTTTTGAAGCGTAAAAAGTATACTTGTTTCTTGCTTGAGATTCTCCTGCAAATGCAGCCATTAAATTGGCCTCTGTTCTTGATCCTTTTAAATCCATTTAAATTCCTCCTTATATTTTTTATTTACATTTAGGACATATTATATTAAATTTTATATCATGAGATAAAATATCATAATTAGTAACATTTTCAATATTTCTATCAATATCTTCTAAATAGTCTACATATATATCTACGATTTTCCCACACTTAATACATTCTCCATGATAATGATGATTTGAATTATCGTCAAATCTATCTTTATTACCAAACTGCTTTAGCCTAATAATATCTCCTGATTTAGATAACATATCTAAATTTCTATATACTGTACCTAAACTAAGTGTAGAATTATTTAAACGTAGATCTTTATATATCATCTCTGCTGTAGGATGAGATTTTGAGTTTTTAATGTAATTTATTATTATCTCACGCTGTTTAGAATAATTCATAAATATATCCTTTCTTAAACATAAAATAGTAATCATTACTATTTTAATTTATTCTATATCAAATAAATATAAAAGTCAATGATTACTATTAATAATTTATTAACTTATTAGAAGCACGTTCTATACCATATAAAGTGCGTGGTTGTTTAAAAACTATAAATATATATTCTGCATCACTTCCAAGTGCTACAAAAAATGAACCTATCTTATGCA
>CALXJE010000043.1 GCA_944388545.1 uncultured Clostridia bacterium | reverse complement strand
GCTGCTTCTTTTAGTGTTGCCGTGTCACTTTTGTTTGTTGCTTCATTTGCTCTTCCTATTATTCCGCTATTATTTAATGCTAGGATTATTGCCGCTGCTAGTATTATCATTATTATTATTGTTATTATTAACACTATTAATGATATACCCTTTTGTTTTTCTTTAATTTTCATACTCTTTTCCTCCTAAAATGTATAAATATATTATTTCATATTTTTATTTTCTTTGCAAGCATTTTGATTGCATGTTTATATTTATTAATATATCTATATTATGTATAAATACATGATTTTTATCATGTTTTTACCTTCTTAAATGCAAAAAAGCTAGCTATACCTTTTTTATATAGTATAACTAACTTTATTTATATTTTTAGCGCAAAAACTTACATCTAGATTATTTCTAGATTGTACGTGTGTGTGCGTGTGTGTTGCAACCTCAACATTTCTATGCTTTTTAGTTAACATTTATATTTCCTCTTTCCTTGTTTTTACTATTTAATAGTATCCTATATTTTTTGCTATGTCAATAACTCTTTTTTGTTTGTAATATACGTTCTAATATTTTACTTATGCCATTTCATGACATTAACATGAAAATTGTTATAATCTGTTGTATATTTTTTTTTATTTGATATAATTATATAGTACATAGGAGGTATCATATGAATGAATTAGAACGTATCGTTGGTAGAAAAGGTAAAGTAATGGTTATTGATGACGACATAGGTATGATGGATGCTATGAGCGTTGTTCTAAAAAAATATGATATTCAAGTAATACCTTTTACAGAACCAATAACTGCTCTTGAAAACTTAAAAAATAACGAATACGATATTCTTATAATAAACTATTTAATGAACCCTGTTAGAGGAGATGAAATAGTAAAATTAGTTAGAGAATTTAATAAAGAGATTTATATAATATTAATGTCAGGTCATAAAGAGCTTACACCATCAATAGACACAATGCGTTCTTTGGATATACAGGCATATTTTGAAAAAAGCTCTAGATTTGACCAGTTAGTACTTTTAATAGAGAGTGGCTTTAAGTACATTGCAAGTATAGAAAACGCAAAAAAAATGTCTCATACTATAGAGTTACACGCAATAGAAATAGTTGATATATTAAGAAACACTGTTGGCGCAAAAGATAATTTTACTAAAGACCACTCAGATAGAGTTGCAAAATACTCTACTATATTTGGTAAATATTTAAATCTTAGTGATGAAGATTTAAACACATTGGTTCTTGCCGCTCAATTCCACGATGTTGGAAAAATAGGTATAGGAGATAGTATCTTATTAAAAGGTGGTAAACTGACTCCTGAAGAATACAACCATATGAAACTACATCCTTTAATTAGCACAAACATTTTGTCTGCTTGTAAAATATTCGAAAAATCTCTTCCTCTTGTTAAATATCATCATGAACAATATGATGGAAATGGGTATCCTACAGGTATTAAAGGTACAGATATTCCATACCTTGCAAGAGTACTTACTATTTGTGATGCTTTTGATGCTATTACAGCTAAAAGGCCATATAAAGAAGCTACTACTTTAGAGTATGGTTTTGAAGAACTTTTAAATGGTGCTGGTAAACAGTTCGATCCTGAATTAATTAATAAATTTATTGATTGCATAAAACAAAATTATGAGGAAGCCAAAGCTATACATGCTTCATCATTTTAGATAAAAAAAATTAACTGGTCTCATATTATGAAACCAGTTTTTTATTTATATTTATTATAATTAAATTTTTATGTTGTAGTGTTTTCTCCTGTTGTTACAGAGCTTTGATTTCCTGTTGATGGGTTAGTCTCTGGTGTTGTTGAAGGCGTTTCAGAGTTTGTATTACTATTATTGTTATTATTGTTATTATTGTTATTTTGTGATTGATTTCCTGAAGAAGTTGATACTACTTTAGTTCCTACTTTAACAATTTTAGTTACCGCTTTATATGTATCTCTAGATAGTAATGTTGTTGATACTACTTTGCCGTTTAATTTCTTGGTTATATACGCTTCTGATTTATATCCATTTGTTCCTGCCTGAACTACAACTTGTTTTCCTTTAGCAATAGTATTATCATTTACATATTGTGTAGTATATGGAATTGTAGCTGTCTTTCTAGAACTAATACTTATTACATATTCATTTTCTTCTTTTGTACCATATAAAGAAATTGTTAAACTTCCGTTTTTGTTAAAGTTTGTCACTATCTTTATAGGGTATTGTCTTGTATTTTTAAACTTAAAGTCTATTGATGGATAATATACTGTAGCATCTCTACTTCCTGGAACATATGCAACTGGAAGACTATGTTGTTTTCTTTGTACTATCTCTAAATTGGCCAATAATGCTGTATTATATAGCGTTGATACTGTCTGACAAATACCTCCGCCAACTTCGTTTATAACTCTTCCGCCAGAAAATGTTGCTGCTGGCTTAAATCCTTGAGCTGCTGTAGCCGCACCTACTACACTATTGTATGAAAATGTTTCTCCAGGCATTATTACTTTACCATTTAATAAGTTAAGTGCTACTCTTAAGTTATTTACTCTGTTTTGATCAGATGTAGAAAAATATGTAGTGTATGAACTTATTTTATATTCGTATACATTCCATTTTATATCTGATGTTTTTATTTTAGGTTCTTTTACTGTAAGTTTATATTCTATAACTTTTCCTTCACCAGTATTTTCCTCTTTAGAAAGAACTGCCTCTAGATCTTTCTTATCAAAATCTAGTCCTACTTGGTGTGGAACAAATTTATATATTGTAGAACTCTTATCTATATATGCATCTTTAGCTTCTCTTTTTACCTTAGAATATATAACATCAATATCTATTGGATCTGGTTTGCCTATAACTGTATCAACTACATATTCTCCCATACCATTAGATAATCCTGATATTATTTTATTTTTTACCAAATCCTCATCAATTGTATTTCCAGATTTTCCTCTTGTTATAATTAACTTATATTCTTTTTCATCTACTACGAAACTATCTTGAACAACTTTATCATTCAACGACTCTTTTATTTCTTTAACTATATCCGTTAATTTATTAACATCATAATTATACGATAAATCAAATTCTTTTTTTGCTACTAGAGCATATAGTATATCTAAATTGTTTTTAAATATATTTGAATTTCTTCCATAACCAAATATTTCCTTTTCAACTGAAGCGATATCAATATTAAAATCTATATCCTCTGGTACTATTTCTAATATTTCCACTTTATCTTGATAAACTTTAAGTGATGTTTTATTTAAAGCTTCTTGTTCTTGCTTTAAATAATCTGTAAGTTCAGAAGATGTCATTCCTGTTAAGTTTTTATCATTTAAATATATATTTCTATATACGTTGGAATTCATTTTATTGACAATAGATAAAGCAATATATGCTATTACAAAGGCTAAAACTATAGAAGATATAATTATTATAGCTTTTTTATTTATTTTCTTAATTTTAGAAATTTCTGCACTATCTCTTATTCTTATTTGTTGCTCTTCAGATTTATTTTCGCTTTTAACATCTCCGTTATATTCTTCTATGATAGTATCTATTGGTTCTTTTCTTACTTCCTCTTTTACCTCAGTCTTTTCTTCAATATTTTCTGAAATTACATTTTCTGCTTCGTTGGATACATTTACCTCACTTGTATTTTCATCTATATAGATATCTTTATTAACATTTTCTTCTCTTGTTTTTGCTTTATTCTTCTTATCTTTATTTGCCATAATTACCTCCATATTAGACATATGTATATTAACATATTTTTATAACTTTTTTCAACTATTTTACAATTTTTTTATTATATTGTAAAAAAATAACATTTAATATTGTTTATTTTTGTAATCAGATCTCTAATTTTGTAGTATTTTTTACTCTTTTGTCTATTTTATTTATTAATCTTTTATTCTTTAGTATAATGTTGTCAAACAATGTAGTTGGAGGTGTTTATATGCAATTATTTGATGAAAATACAAAAAGAACTTGTTGCTGTAATGATGCTCTGAATAAAGGAATATATACTAAATCTTTATCTTATGATAATTTTTGTATATATGGTAATTTAATGCAAGATAAAAGTATACTTTTAAATTATTACGGAAAACTTATTAATGATAACAGTAGTAAAAACGAAGCACCAAATATTTATCTATATTACTGTTTTGATAACAATTGGAATGAAAAAAAAATTGTTAACATGAATATTTGTAATAGAAACAGTAAATTGACTTATTGCGCTATAATAGATATACCAGAAATTTCAACTATTAACGTTGCCTTTACAAACGATAATGATGAATGGGATACTGATAAAGAAGGTACTTATTACTTAAAAATATATCCAGATATAGAAAAGGCTATCATAAAAAGATACGGTTTGGACTCTACTCCGCCTACTGTATTATGTGATAACTTACCAACTATAACTTTTAAAGAAAGAATTCATAACTTTTTTTCTATATTTAAATTGAAGAAAAAAGCATGTAAATATTAAAATAAAAAGCCACTCTATTTTATAGTTGTGGCTTTAATTATTAATATAATACTAATTATTTGCATAGTATTCTTTAGCTTTTAATTTTTGTTTTTCTACTTTAAGAAGTTGTTCGTATAGTTTTTCTTCTCTTTCTGTTATGTTTTCTGGCATCTTTATTTCAATGTCTATTATTAAATTTCCTCTTGTATTTTGATTTACTATATATCCTTTTGCTAAAATTTCTAATTTATCTCCTGTTTTAGTGTTTTTAGGTATTTTTACCAATACCTTCTCTCCAAATATTTTTAATTGAAAAGTATCACCTATTATCGCTTGAACTGGACTTATTTCTAATTTCATTTGTATATCCGCCCCCTCAAGTCTTAACATTTTATGAGGACGTAATTTAACTAAAATTATTAGATCGCCATTTTTTCCTCCATTTTTACCAGGTTTTCCTAATCCAGATAATCGTATTTTTTCTCCGTCTCTTATACCCATAGGGACATTTACACTATAATTTTTTATGCCACCTCGAACAGTTTTAAATGATATTTTTTTCTCTGCTCCAAAAAAGCCTTCTTCTATAGTAACATACAATGTTGTTTCTATATTCTCACCTTTTTTAGGTTCTTTTTGTTGCTCTATCTTGTCTTTTATATCATCTTTCATATTTCCTGCTGCAGCTATTACTTTATCTTTAGTATCTTTACTTATTCCAAGTATAGTATTCATTATTTCACTCATAACATTATTTCCAGTTTTTGAACTATTACCTGAACCATCTATATCTATATTACCATACCCATATCTTGAAACTTGTCTATCATACTTTTTCTTTTTTTCTTTATCCATAAGTATGTTATATGCTTCGTTTAAATCTTTAAACATCTCTTCTGCTTCTTTATTATCAACATTAGCATCTGGATGATATTTTTTAGCTAATTTTCTGAAATTGCTCTTTATTTCTTCTTGAGTAGATTTTCTATTTACTCCTAATAATTTATAATAATCTTTCTGCTTCATAATTACCTCTTTACTACTTTAAAATATCACATTTAAGGTTTGTTTTTGCACTATTATATCATAATTATGTGTTTTTTCAAGACATATTTACATTATATTTTATTATTGCTAATTTTTACTAGTCCCGTCATAATTACTTGTCAAATTTGTTTGTTTTTCCTTGATTTTTCTTGCAGTTTTTTATATAATAACTATATTATATGGGAGGATTTTATGGACAATAATAATTTTTTAAACGAAGGAAAAATAGTTCCTGTGAACTTAGAATCAGAGATGAAAAAATCATATATAGACTACGCTATGAGTGTTATTGTATCTCGTGCACTGCCTGATGTTAGAGACGGTTTAAAGCCTGTTCACAGAAGAATTCTTTATGTTATGAGCGAACTTGCACTTTGGCCTGAAAAACCATATAGAAAATGTGCTGGTATAGTAGGTGACGTTTTAGGTAATTACCATCCACATGGTGATGCATCTGTATATGATGCCCTTGTTCGTCTAGCTCAGGATTTCTCACTAAGATATCCACTTGTAAATGGACATGGTAATTTTGGTTCAGTAGATAATGATCCACCAGCTGCCATGAGGTATACAGAAGCAAAGCTTCATAAAATATCTGTTGAAATGTTAACAGACATTGATAAAGAAACTGTTGATTATACTCCAAACTACGATGAAAGACTTCTAGAACCAACTGTTTTACCTGCAAAAATACCTAATTTACTTATTAATGGTTCCTATGGTATTGCCGTTGGTATGGCATGTAATATACCACCTCATAACTTAACAGAAGTAATTAATGGTACTTGTGCAATGATTGATAATCCTGATATAACTACAGATGAGTTAATGAAGCATATTAAAGGACCAGATTTTCCAACTGGAGGTATAATTGTTGGAAAAGACGGAATTAAAAAAGCCTTTGAAACAGGAAGAGGTAAAATTTGTTTAAGAGGTAAAGCTGAAATTGAAGAAGATCATAAAGGTAGATTTAAAATAATAATATCAGAAATACCTTATCAGCTAAATAAATCTGCATTAGTAGAAAATATAGCAAAACTTGTACAAGAAAAAGTTATAACTGGTATATCAGATTTAAGAGACGAATCAGATAGAACAGGTCTTAGAATTGTAGTAGAATTAAAAAGAGATGCTAATCCTAATGTAGTTCTAAACTTACTATACAAACATACGCAATTACAAGGAACTTTTAGCATTCTTCTTTTAGCTCTTGTTAATAATCAGCCTAAAGTTTTATCACTAAAAGAAATTTTAACACATTATATAAACCATAGAAAAGAGATTATTACTAGAAGGACTAAGTACGACTTGAAAAAAGCTGAAGCTAGACTTCATATATTAGAAGGGCTTAGAATTGCTTTAGATCATATAGATGAAATAATAAAAACCATTCGAGCATCTAAAGATGATAATACTGCTAAAACTTCATTAATGACTAAATTTGGTCTTTCAGAAATACAAGCAAATGCAATATTAGAAATGAGATTACGTACATTAACTGGATTACAGAGAGAAAAAATTGAGGAAGAATATAATTCTTTAATTGCATTAATAGCAAAATACAAAGCTATACTTGCTGACGAACAATTAGTTCTTAATATTATTAAAGAAGAATTATTAGAGATAAAGAAAAGTTATGGAGATGAAAGAAGAACTACTATAACACATGGTGAAGGTGATATAGAAATAGAAAGCTTAATAAAAGAAGAAAGTAATGTTGTTACAATAACACACTTTGGATACATTAAAAGAATTCCTACCGATACGTATAAGTCTCAAAGACGTGGCGGTAAAGGTGTAACAGCAATGAACACAAGAGAAAATGATTTCATTGAACATTTATTTGTAACATCAACTCATGATTATATATTGTTCTTTACTAATACTGGAAAAGTATTTAAGCTTAAGGCTTATGAACTTCCTGAAGCTTCTAGACAAGCTAAAGGTACTGCTATAGTTAATCTATTACAACTTGCTCAAGATGAAAAAATAGCAGCTGTTATTCCTGTAAAAGAGTTTAAAGATAATGAATATGTTCTTATGGCCACAAAAAATGGACTAATTAAGAAAACATCTCTTAATGAATATTCTAATATACGTAAAACCGGAATTCAAAGTATTACATTAAAAGACAATGATGAGATAATCGACGTAAGAATTTCAAATGGTAATAATAATATTATTCTTGTAACAAAATCTGGACTTGCAATTAGATTTAATGAAGAGGAGGTTAGAGCTTGTGGTAGAACCTCTATGGGAGTTAAAGGTATAACTCTTGGAAAAGATGATTTTGTGATAGGTATGGAACCTATTACAAATGAAAACGGATATATTCTAGCCATTACTGAAAATGGTTTTGGCAAACGTACTGAAGTAGAAGAATATAGATCTCAAGCAAGAGCAGGTAAAGGAATCTTAACTTACAAGACAACAAAAAAAACTGGACATATAATAGGAGTAAAAGTTGTTGGAGATGATGATGATATTATGATTATTACAGATACTGGTGTAATAATTAGAATACATACAAAAGACATTAGTGTTCTTGGAAGAAATACTCAAGGTGTAACTCTTATGCGAACATCTGAAGGTGGAAAAGTTGTTAATATAGCAAAACTAATTTCTGAAGAAGATCAAAATAATCAGTTGAATTTAGAAAATGTATAAAAAAACTAAATTACCGAAAAAGAACCCAAAAGCATTTAACTTTTGGGTTCTTTTTATAACATCGGTGATTTTTCTATAATATAAAAGTATTGTATAGTTAATTAAACTAATTCTACTATTACACTTTTTATAATTTATTAATCTGTTATTTTTTTCTTCTTAAACCTAATGTCATCTCCTATAAATTTACATATAATATAGTTCCCTATAAGTCTTGACATAACTCTCTCGTCATATTCTTGGCTTAGTTCATTTAACATTAAGTTTGTAGATATTATAGTTTTTTTATTTTTTAAAAGTCTTGTATTAATTATATTAAATAATTCTGTAAATCTGTTATTATTTAAAGTCTCCGTACCTAAATCATCAATAATTAACAAATCCACATTAAAAATATTTTCATATTTAATTCTATTTTCAGACTTCCTATCAAAATTGTATTTGGCTTCCATAGCCATATCCATTAAAATTGGAGCTGTTTGATATATAACAGTATACCCTTTATTAATTAGTTCATAAGCTATACAATTACTAAGAAATGTTTTACCTGTTCCTGTGTTTCCAACAAACAATAAATTCTTTTGATCTTTATTATCGATATTATTGCAAAACTTTTCTGCTATTTTTTTTATCTTATTTATATTATCTCTAGGAGACACTTCACTTTTATATTTTTCCTTACTGACTTTATCTGAATAATAGCCTATATCAAATGTATTAAAGTTTTCCTCATTAAGCTTCAACATATTATATTGCTTGTACGTTCTATCAATTACTTTTTGAATAAAACACTTACAATATTTCTCTCCACTAGATGTTATTATTCTACCTGTATCCTTACAAATACTACACTCATATTCTGGTTCTAAATAATTCTTGTTATATCCGGCTTCCATTAGCACTTTGTCTATTTCTTCTTGAATCTTTTTTACCTTTATTCTCATATTTTCTTCAGCTATTTCTTTATCTATCCCATTTTTTGTGAGTAACTCTTTAGTATATTCTATTGCTACTTCATTTTTCTTCTGCTCAAGCTCATAATATTTAGGGAGATTTTCTTCTAATCTTCTTTTTTTCATTCTAATTTCATTTTCTGTTTTTTCTCGTTTAATACTATATTGTCTATCAATTTCTCTGTATATATCAAAATCCATGTACTACTCCTTATACTATAGATTATCATAATATGATTCTAAATCATCATATTTTCTTTGCTCATAATTCTTATGTTTTAAATTACTAGCAATATTTGTTTTTTTAGCCTCTGCTGTTGATTTATTTATCATTTGCTTCGTAACTTTACTATTTTCTTCTAAAATCTCTTGAACTGTCTTAAAGCCTTTTTCATGCCAACATGTTATTATTGCATTTGCATAATTAATTGTAGGATTAGTCATTTTTTGAACTGTTTTCTTTAAAGCAATTTCAATAATATCAAAATCATATTTATATTCATTTATCCATTTGTTTATATATGCCTCTTCATATTCGGTTAAATTTCTGGTAAGCCTTAATACTCTTTTTATTTTTGTTTTTATTTTACTAATTTTGTCTTGCTCTTCTAAATAATTTTCTAATTGTTCAAAAGTCTTAACATTCCCTTTATACCAAGTTTCTGCCACTTTAAATACATAGTTTTTTCTTAATGCATTTCTCTCCTGACAATACTGGAAAAGAGCTATCATCACATCTTCGTCAAACATATATTTCTCAAATAAAGTACTAATATCAACATACCAGCCTAGTGTCATTATACCCTGAAAAAAAGTTTCATTTATGGCAGAAGCTGCTGCTATTCTCTTTTTCTCTATAGCTGTTTTTCTTCCATCACCTTTTGGTTTTAACTTAGGAATATATGTTTTATTAAATTCTTGTTCTTTTATATCAACTAAACTATATCCATCTTCTATTTTAATAATTAATTCTTCTGCTTCTAGCTGTTTCATAGCCTTTTCATATTCAACTTTACTAATACCCACTTTTTTTGCAATTTGATCGTCTTTAATATCTATTTTGTTTTTTGCAATAAATTTCATATATAAATAAATTTTAAGACTATGTTCATCTAATCCCATCATATAATTTGATATAAATAAATCTGGAATTAATACATCTGATAATTCTATTTTTGTTTTCTCAATATACTTCATATGATCCACCCTAGTTACCTCATTTTTTGTTATATTAATATTTAGATTATATCATCTATTATTTAGTTTTACAACTGTAAATATATGATATATTTTATCCACATTTGAAAAAATATTGACTTAATATAATATAGCCTTCTAGTATAATTCATTATTAAATAAATATTTTACTTTTTTCTTTTATGTAATGATTTAACTTTCAAATTATTCTCATATTTGTATAAATATAATTTGGGTCTAAGTGCATACATAATAATATTTTTTAAAACATCTATAATATTCTCCTCTTTACTTAAAGTGAAATACATACCAATAACAGGTATAATAGATAAGGCCAATATATAAATAATGTATAGAATGGATACGTTTAGAATTCTTAGTACTTGATAGATCATAGAAAGATACATTAATACAAATATTATTATCCTATAATCAAATATACCTCTCCATTTAAATCTTCTATTCAAATTTGAATAAGTCTTTAATTTTCTAATTTTAAAAAGCTCCTTTCTCTTTACTACCTGAATATATATTTCCAAATAGTTCTTTTATAAATGTATTCATTCTATATAACATATACATAGTTCCTAGTATTACTATTTTAAACATCTCCCCATTTATATCTCTAAACGAGATAGGAATTATTAACAATAACTTTACTATCCATTGCTGACAAAGATTAATTATGCTTAATTTTAACCATGAATAAAATATCCCTCGCGTTGCTGGCGATATTGAAAACATTATTGTAATTGGCATAACTGTTATAGCAAATATAACAGTAACATATCTAACTGCATAATTTATTAATAAAGTAACTGATCCAAAAGATATAATTCCCTTAATTAGTCCGTCAATACTAACATTATCTTGACTCATATACTCTTCTAAATTAGTTATTACTTGACTAAAATTCTTAAATGAAATATCTTCTCCCGTTATATCTTTACCCAAATTAGCTATTAATTCAGTAAACACATTATTTACATTAAGTATAACTTCACATATGTACTTACTGCTACTTGCTAAAATAACAGTAAGTATCATTCTAATAACAAATTTGAAAATATTTTCAGGATTATTACCATTATACATTGATATAAGTTTTAGAAGCATGTATTGAACTACATAAAACAAAATTAAAGAGGTTGCTATAAATATTATTCCGTATTTATCGTTTTCGTTAAATATGTATTTTAATGGTTCATTATCTAATAATGCCGGACCTATATCAATTAGTTTATCTAATATATCATAGACACTTCCTTCTACAGATTTATATATTTTTTCTAATAATATATTAATAGAACTTAGTATATTATCTGTCATATACTATACCAGCGCTTCTATAAATTTAATAATTAAGTCTACCAGCAAAATAATAAAGTAACAAAATATTGCATTTATAATAACTCTCTTACCTATTATCATTTTTTCTTCATCACCAAAGCTAAGCTTTCTTATCATAACTCCTGTAGCGATTGCAAGAGCAGCAGCAGGCCCTGCAAGTTTTATCATATATTCTTTTATTTTTTTTAATATAGAATTTAATTTATTAACTAGTGTAGGTGTTTTTGCAGCAAACACAGTAGAAAACGAACTAAATATTATACTTATTAATATAATCAATGTTAATATTTTAATTATTCTCATATTAATCACTCCTTTTAAATTTTACTTTTCTAACATTACTCATCTTTCCATCTTCTCCAAATAGTGTTAGCGCTTCAAAGGTTTCCAATTCTCTTGTAATAACGTTTGAATTAAATATATAATCATTATTTTCAATATAGCTAATTGTTTCTGATACATTAGATTTTTTATTTTTCAATCCGCTAAATATACTTTTTTTAGATTCTGCTGCTCCTTCACTTATAGCAGTAGTTTTAAATATCTTTTTTTCCTTACCTATTTGCTTTACTATTTCTTCTGCAGTATAATTATCATCATTTCTAAACCAGATTTTATTTACCATATTTTGAATTATGACTTTAGATGCCTTTTCGTCTTTTAATGTATTTATAAGGGAAGAATAACTTTGCATACTATAAATATTCATGCATTTTGCTTCTCTAGACAAAGATAAAAAATGAGAATCTTGAGTATTAGCAAATTCTTGATATTCATCACAAATACAAAAAGTTTCTATTGGACTTGTTATATTTTCTAAAACTGTAGATTGAAATTCTAATTTAACAAATGTAGCAAGTATTTTAGCCAATAAAAAATTTTTACTCATATTTATAGATAAAATTATTAATTTTGTTTTTTTAGAATTAAAACATATTTTTACATCATCCTTTTGATTTATTCCAAATTTATTACATATATCATACTCAGTAACAACTGGTATTGTTAATCTTGTTATCTCCGACTTAATAATTGACTCAACTCTTTTATCTAGATTAAAATATTCTTTTGAAAAAAACATAATAACACTATTTATTTCATGCGCTGATTTTTTATCTTTTAAATATAATACGGTTTCTGTTTTTACTTTGTTTATAACCTCTTTTAAATATTCTTCATCAGTTACTAATTTATGTATTTCGTTTAAATCTAATCTATTGCTATTATAATATTTTATTAAAACAATCATATTAAACAATACATTTTCTACTTTATCTAGCCAGTATGTATCACTAGAATTAGATGGTGATATAAGTTCTATAACTCTTCTTAGTCTATTTGCCATTTCTAAACTTCTAATATCATTTTTTATTGGGTTATAACTTACTTTTGATTCTTCTGATATAATTATTACATCATATTTTTCATTATTTAATAAGTAGTTATTAACAGTATCAACATAATTCCCTTTTATATCAACAATTAATCCAGGTATATTGTTTTTAATCATATATCTACAAAATTTATTTATAGCTCCTGTCGTTTTTCCTGTTCCTATGCTTCCAGTAATTAATAAATTTTTGTAAAGTTCTATCTTATTTATATATACATCTTCATTTTTACACTTGCCAACATATACTCTATCATTATCTTCTTCATTTTTTAAACAAGTGTTATCTGTATCACTATTTTCTATTTTCATATTTAGAATAACTTTTGAAATAAATTTTTTGAATAAAATTATTAAAAAAATAATATATGCAAAATAGTATAATTTTATAAAATGAACCCAATATTCTTTAAATGCAGAAATAATGTCAATCTTTTTATAACCAAGATTAATAACAATAAAATTCGAAATCAATAAATTATGAAATAATAAATAATTTAGTAAAACCATAATTAACAAAAATAAAATTAAACAAATAAAATATTTTAAATTCTTTATATCAAATACTTTATTTAATTTAATATAAAATTTTTCTTTATCACTATTTTTACTAATTAAGTATTTTAATTTACTACCAGAAGCATTCATAAAAATTTTTGAATCAAAGAAGATATATAAATAAATATAATCTATTATGGCAAATATGAAAAAACTAATTAAGAAAAAATATATCAATAAATCACCTCTGAAAGAATAATACTTTAATTTATTTTCTTTGTCTATATTTTTTACATCATGTTACAAAATTAGACCATAATATAATAAGTAAATAAATTTTACGAATATCTTAACTAACTTATCAGGGAAAAAACATCAATTATTACAAAAATTGAATAATGGTACTTAAATATGGAAAATATTAACAAAATATAATATATTTGTGTTACAGAGTTATGTTTTTGTGAATAACTCTGTAACACTTTTTA
>CALXJE010000042.1 GCA_944388545.1 uncultured Clostridia bacterium | reverse complement strand
ACCTGTCCACAGTGATATCTGTTGAAAAGTGTTTTTGTAATAGCTGCTGTTAATGTTGTTTTACCATGGTCAACGTGACCAATAGTTCCAACGTTACAATGTGGCTTATTTCTTTCAAATTTAGCTTTTGCCATTTTAAATTCCTCCTTAATATAAATAAATTATACTTTTAATTAATGCTTTAAACATTATTTTAAAATATTTTACTATAAAATACCATCTTTTGCAATACATAAAATGGTATTTTACAGTTTTATTTAAAAAATATCATTTTATTCAATTGTTACTCTTCTTTTTTATTTCTTGTTGAAGTAATATTTTCAAGTACTGATTTTGGAACTTCTTCGTAATGACTTGGTTCCATAGAGTAAGTTCCTCTACCTTGTGTTTTACTTCTTAAATCTGTTGCATATCCAAACATTTCTGAAAGAGGTATAAATGAATGTATTTCTGTTGTTCCCATATTTGTATCCATTCCCTCTAATCTTCCACGTCTAGAGTTAACATCTCCTATAACATCACCCATATATTCTTCTGGAACTGTTATTTCAACCTTCATTATAGGTTCAAGTAATACTGAACCTCCTTGACGGCAGGCTTCTTTAAACGCCATAGAACCTGCTATATGGAATGCTGCTTCAGATGAGTCAACATCATGGTAAGAACCATCTACTAATGCTACCTTAACATCAACAACTGGGTATCCAGCAAGAACACCAGCTTTCATAGCTTCACGAACACCTTCGTCTGTTGGCTTAACGTATTCTTTAGGAACAACACCACCAACAATTTTAGATTCAAATTGATATCCTTTTCCTGGTTCGTTTGGTTCTACTTCTAACCATACATGACCATATTGTCCTCTACCACCAGATTGACGTATAAATTTACCTTCAACTTTAACAGGTTTTTTAATAGTCTCTTTATATGCAACTTGTGGTTTACCAACATTACAATCAACATGGAATTCACGTTTTAATCTGTCAACAATAATATCTAGGTGTAGTTCTCCCATACCTGCTATAACTGTTTGACCTGTTTCTTGATTTGTATATGTTTTAAATGAAGGATCTTCTTCTGCAAGTTTTGCAAGTGCAACACCCATTTTTTCTTGGTCTGCTTTTGATTTTGGTTCAATAGCTATATCAATAACTGGGTCTGGGAATTCGATTGATTCAAGTATTATTGGATGTTGTTCATCACATAATGAATCACCTGTTGAAACATCTTTAAGCCCAACTGCAGCAGCTATATCTCCTGCATATACTTTATCTATATCTTTTCTTTCATTAGAATGCATTTGTAGAATTCTTCCTATTCTTTCTTTCTTACCTTTGTTTGCATTATATACGTAAGAACCGCTTTCTAATGTTCCAGAATATACTCTAAAGAAAGTTAATTTTCCAACGAAAGGATCTGTAGCAATTTTAAATGCTAAAGCTGCAAAAGGCTCTTTATCGTCAGATTTTCTTTCTTGTTCTTCTCCATTTGGAAGTACGCCTTTAATATTTGGTATATCTATTGGAGATGGCATATAATCAACAATAGCATCTAATAATTTTTGAACACCTTTGTTTTTATATGATGTTCCACAAGTTACTGGAACCATTTTATTTTCTATTGTTGATTGTCTTATACATTTCTTAATTTCTTCGATTGAAAGCTCTTCACCTTCTAAATATTTCATCATTAAATCTTCATCAAATTCAACAATATGATCTAATAATTCTGTTCTATATTTTTCAGCATCCGCCTTCATATCTTCAGGAATTTCTTCCTGCCTTATATCTTTTCCAAGTTCATCATAATAAACATATGCTTTCATTTCAACTAAATCAACGATACCTTTAAATGTATCTTCTTTACCTATTGGTAATTGAATTGGTACTGCGTTTGCACCTAATCTAGTTCTTAGCATTTTTACACAATTGTAGAAATCTGCACCCATGATATCCATTTTGTTTACATATATCATTCTAGGTACATTATATTTATTTGCTTGTCTCCACACAGTTTCTGATTGTGGTTGAACCCCACCTTTAGCACATAATACAGTAACAGAACCATCTAGAACTCTTAAAGATCTTTCAACTTCAATTGTAAAGTCAACGTGTCCTGGTGTATCAATAATGTTAATTCTATTATTATTCCAGAAACAAGTTGTTGCAGCTGAAGTAATTGTTATTCCTCTTTCTTGTTCTTGTTCCATCCAGTCCATAGTAGCTCCACCATCATGAACTTCACCAATTTTATGTGTTTTACCTGTATAGAAAAGTATTCTTTCCGTAGTGGTTGTTTTTCCAGCATCAATATGAGCCATGATACCAATATTTCTTGTCCTCTCAAGAGGATATTCTCTATCTGCCACTTAAATTACCTCCTAAACTCTTTGGTTTACCATCTGTAATGTGCAAATGCTTTGTTTGCTTCTGCCATACGATGTGTATCTTCTTTCTTCTTAAATGCTCCACCTTGACCATTTATAGCATCCATTATTTCATTAGCTAATTTTTCATCCATTCCATGTTCGTTTCTTTTTCTAGCATATTCAACAAGCCATCTAATTCCTAAACTTTGTCTTCTTTCTGGTCTTATCTCAATAGGAACTTGATATGTTGCTCCACCAACACGTCTTGCCTTAACTTCAAGTACAGGCATTACATTTTCCATTGCTTGCTCGAATGCATCAAGAGCATTTCTTCCTGTTTTTTCAGCTACTATTTCAAAAGCTGAATAAACTATCCTTTCAGCAATTGTTTTCTTTCCATCCCACATAACTTTATTTATTAGCTTTGTAACAACTTTAGAACCATAAATTGCATCAGGCATTACTTCTCTTTTAACTAAATGTCCTTTTCTTGGCACTTTTCTTCCCTCCTTACTGGTACTCAAAAATTTTTAAATTTTTGTCAGTGCTTTTATTAAAATTACTATCTGTATATTTTAAAGTCAAGCACCATATTTAAATTATTTTTTAGCTTTTTTAGCCCCATATTTAGATTTAGACTGTACTCTTCCTGCTACACCAGCTGTATCAAGTACTCCTCTAATAATATGGTATCTAACTCCTGGAAGATCTTTTACTCTTCCTCCTCTTATAAGAACAACGCTGTGTTCTTGTAAGTTATGTCCTATTCCTGGAATATAAGCTGAAACTTCCATTCCATTTGTAAGTCTAACTCTGGCTACTTTTCTTAATGCAGAATTTGGCTTTTTAGGAGTTTGAGTTTTTACTACTGTACATACACCTCTTTTTTGTGGAGAAGATACATCCGTTGCTACTTTTTTTCTAGAATTATATCCGCTTTGAAGAGCTGGTGATTTAGATTTAGTAGTTTTTTCTTTTCTTCCTTTTCTAACTAATTGACTAAATGTTGGCACTTAACTTCACCTCCTTGAATATTGTTTTATGTGCAAGGTTTGTAATGTTACAAAAATATTACAAGCACCTTAAACATGCTATTATATTATAGCATTTAAGGTGCTTTACTGTCAATAAAAATATCAATATTTATGTAATATTTGCCAGTTTTTAAATCAGATTTAATATTAGTTTTTTACTTCTATTAGTTTTTCAATAGTGTTAACAAATTTATTACTAAAACTTGATTTACTTTGAAAATAACCAGTTATTAATATAAAGATATTAACATGTATCATAGTAGAGAGTTGTATAAATTCAAATATAAGTTGTAGCTGTCCCGTTGTATTTTTTATAACATGGCCATGAAAAATAACATGATATAAAACAATTAAAAACATAGACATTATTCGTAATAACTCATAATTAGATTTTCTCCTTTTCATGACTTACCCCTAATAAACGCATAAATAAATTTATTTACTTTTATTTAGTTTTTCTATTTCTCTTCTTAGTTTTTCTTTTTCTATGTTTATTTTTTCCTTTATATTCTCTATCTTTATTTTAGCATTTGGGAAAGCATTAGCAATACGTTTTGTTAATATTGATTTTTCCCTTAATATATTTTTTATCTTTTGAGTAATTTCTTCGGTACTATCTTTATGTATAGCTAACAATGTGTCAGCAAAACCTAACATTAATTTAGAAGATACAATATAATCTATAATAAATATTAAAAATAATATACCTGAAATTATATACATAGCTATATTTGATAAACTACCTATTTTCTCAGCAAAAAAAGGATTAAATTTATATATTAACAACATTCCTATTATTCCAAATGCAAGTGAATTAGTAAGACAAATTCTCCCGTTTATATTAAATTTTTTATCAGAATAATCCCACCATCTTGCTTTAAATATTTTTTCCATCATATAACTAGTAAAATATTCTAATACTGAACATATTAATATTGACATTATAAATAGCAAAATAGGATCATGCATATATTTTTTTAACATTAATATTATCATTAATGCTCCTGCACCATATATAGGACAATAAGGTCCTATCATAAAACCTCTGTTTACTAGCTTTTTCTTAGGAATTGAGCATACTATTGTTTCCATTAACCAGCCCAAAAAAGAATATATTATAAATAATATAAAATATTTACAAATCACATTCATAATATTAACAACTTTCTATACATAATTCATGTTTGTCCAATTCAAAGAATCATATATAACTGTATCTATGCATTCTTCATCTGGTATATAATGCGTCATATCATCATACCATTTGATTTTCTTTTCAGCAGCTCCTATTTTTTCATATATTTCATTTGCACTACTAGGCTTCGCTACATAATCATGCGTTGATTGAATTATATAAGTATCTGCCTTAACCCTGTCTAAATTACTTCTGACGTAAGTTTGTAACCTCCTAAGTTCTAAACTATTTATAATTTTAGAATACTTAAAACTACTTAGCACTGTCTTTATATGATGAAATTTTTGCATAGGTTCTTTTGTATATAATGTCCATAGAAAATTTTTAAAGTTCCATATGTGCATAGGCGCATTTAAAAGCACCAATTTATCTATTTTCATATTAGTTGCAAGCCCTAATGATACAAGCCCTCCCATAGAATAACCAAAAATATACATTTCGTTATAATCACTACAGTTTGTTTTAACATATTCTTTTAAATCTTCTATTATATCTTCGTACCTTGTACCTATCTCTATTTTCCCTTTTATACCATGTCCTTTTAAAAGAGGCGTATATATATCTTCTTCTGGAATATTGTTTAGCATAAGCTGTTCTTTTATAGGTTGTACATCCCTAGGTGTACCACCAAATCCATGTATAACTATATATGCTATATCTTTCATGTAATATCACCTATAATATTATACCACTGACATAAATTATTTTAAATAGTTTTGTAATATTTTGTTATAATAAAAAGAAGTTTGTGATTTTTATATATTCAACATATATAATTACTAAAATATTACTCAATATATCTTATTACAGGTTTAAACATTTCCATAAACTTGACATTTTATTCTATATTGCGTATAATATTTATGTAAATTAAACACTATTAAACCTTAAATTATTATTTAAAGGAGCTGAAATATATGGATTCTATATATTTATTAAAGAGTTTAAAAAAAGAAGTACAAGGTCACTTAAATAGCCAAGCTATAGCATTTTGCAATGAAATCCTCGCCGATGGAGTAATAGGCACAGAAAAAATAAATAAAATCAAAGATTATTTAGATCATCTTGAAGATGCAGGAGTTCCACATTTAGAAATCACAGAAATAGCAAATCGTATAGATATTTATTTAAGCATTCAACAATGTTTACTTTTTTCATACAATTTGCCATCAAATAGCCCATTAAAAATTCCGCAAAAATATTATTCTCCAGCCCCACCTGATTTTGAATCATTATTAGTTGCACTGCCAAATCAAAAAATCATGATAAAGGCAGAAAATTTTAACAAAAAATTAGGTTATGGTGCTCGGGAAGATAAAGCTGGTAATCTCATCTGTATTAAAATATACTATAAAAAATCAAATAAAGAATGGATGTTGATTCAAGATGGCTCGTTCATTGAAACATATTATCCTCGTTTCAGTATTTGGTGTCCTCTTCCCTGTGATGCATATATAGAAACTACAATTAACGAATATTACAATAATATTCCTATTCCTGCATTTCCAGAAGAATGTAAACTAAGTCCAAATAGAGAACACATTTGTGTACGTGAACAGCAAGCCAAGGAATATTTTGGGTGTGCATCTTTTTCTGATTATTATGCCCTTGTAATGATGTGTTTTGATAAATGGAAAAATCGGCCTATAAGACAAAATACAAATAAAGCTAAAACATATGATGATTTAGGTGTTTCAACTATATTTGTTCAGTCACATTTAGAATCAGAAACTTTTAACAGTTTTAAAGAAGTTCCTTTGCGAGAATCTGCTTCTTATGTTGATTCTATGCGTGCTCGTGGTTGGAAAATAGAAAACAGATTATCTCCATGCGAGCATGTACGCCGTGAACACACAAGACATCTTAAAAGTGGTAAAGTAGTTCATGTACGTAGTGCTGTTATAAATAAAGGTAATACTAGGCCAATATATAAGATATAAGAAAGCTAAGTAATACTAATTTGAACTACAGTGCTACAACTTCATTATTAACAAATCTATGAACTGGAGGAATGACTGTGCATAATACTAGTTTTGAGGATGTGTCATTAAAAGATGTAAAAAACACTCAAATGAAAGAAACAAAAATGAAGGAAATTGCACATGAATTTAAATCCATGGCAGTAGCCATAAAAGGTAATCAAGGTATAAATTGTATTGATGCACTTGCCTTTTATTTAAAGTGTGGCGACTATGAAAGTGCTTGTGCTGTAGCAGTAAATGAATGGGATAAAATTTCTTCATATGGCAAAATTGCTAACTATCTCATTTTTCATGGCATCTATAGTGGTTTAATCTTCTAACTAGCATATTGCAGATAAGCATATAAAAAATCGTTGAAATAATAATCAACGATTTTTTATATATTAACATATTATAATACAATCAACAAAAAACACTAAAACTTTCACCATGGATATATGTCAAGTTTTTAGAAAATGTTTTAATATATCAACTGCAAAAAAACGAACGGTTTTTCCGTTCGCTTTTCTATGGCTCCTCAAGTTGGACTCGAACCAACGACCTATCGGTTAACAGCCGAGCGCTCTACCGACTGAGCTATTGAGGAATATATTTAAAATTGGCGACCCCCTATCTTCCCTTAGCTTCTCTG
>CALXJE010000041.1 GCA_944388545.1 uncultured Clostridia bacterium | reverse complement strand
ATAGTTATATACATATGCATCTTTTCTTACTACCATATTTGTCGTTCCATTTGCTACATTTGTCCTCTCTGTTTCACTTCCTGCTTCATATCTTCCTATATAAAAGCCTCCATATTTTTCTACACTTTCTTTCATCTTTTTATACTCTGCATATTCTCCTGTTAAATCATTTGTTTCTGTTATTGAGGTGTCATATGAATATGGCTCTGTATAATTTGATGACAATCCAGATGCTGGGGCATTATTTGACCATGCTGTTCTCTCAAACTCTGATATTTCTACTGGCACCCATACAAATTGATTTCTTGTTGTTTTTGCATCTGCATCTTCTGATACTTTTTCCGATCCTTCATATATTACTAGTCCTCCTGCTACTGTATTTTCCCCTTCTATATCTGATGCTATAAATCCTTCTGGTATTATTGGTTTTGTATATACCTTTATATTTCCATCATCTTTTATCTCTACTAAACCTAATTCTTCATCACTAAATCCTTGAACACTTAACTTTTCTTTTACATATTCATCTGCACTTTTTGTCTCTTTATCCATTTGTTTTGCTACTACCCATTCTCCATATATTACATTTGCTGCTTCTTTTAATGTTGCCATGTCGCTTTTTTCTGTTGATTCTGTTGCTTTTCCTATTACTCCGCTATTATTTAATGCTAATATTATTGCTCCTGCTAATATTAGCATTATTATTATTGTTATTACTAGTACTATTAATGATATTCCTTTCTTTTGTTTTTTCTCTCTTTTCATTTTCATATACCTCTCCTTTTTATTTTATATTAACATGCTTTTTATCATGTTTATACCCTCTTAAATGCAAAAAAGCTAGCTATACTTTTTTATTTAGTATAACTAACTTCTCTATTTATATTTTCGGCTGTATTTTGAGCATAAAAACTTATACCTAGATTATTTCTAGATTCTACTTGTGTGTGTGTGTGTGTGTGTGTGTGTGTACTCCCACAACTCTTTTGCGCTCTTTAGTTAACATTTATTTCCCTCTTTTCTTATTTTTACTATTTAATAGTACCATACATTTTTTGTTATATCAAGTATTCTTTTTTTATTGCAAATCATTATATAATTTCAAGATTAGCATATCTAGCCATAAGTCTTTTCATTTGACCATTTTCAAACAAAATTTCAACTTTTAGGTCATCATCTTCTGGTTCTGCTTTTTTTATTATACCAGTTCCAAATCTCTTATGTTTAACTTTCACTCCCTCTTTATAATCATCTAAATTAACGTCATTTAACTGTACTGATTTATTAGTTCCAATATTTTTAAGGAAGCTATCTACACTAACACCAAATTTATTTGATTTATCATATCCTGAAGATATATTAACGGATTTTTTAACATTTTCTCCTAAAGAACTAATTCTTCTTTGAACATCGCTATATTCACTATTTAAATATCCATTATTTTGAACATTTTCCTTTCTTCTATTTATACTTTGTTTTGAAACTTCATCATATAAATCATCTGGTATTTCAGATATAAATCTAGAAGGTATAGTATAAGATGTAGACCCATATAATGTTCTTTGTTTTGCATTTGTAAGACATAACTGCTTTCTTGCTCTAGTTATTCCAACATAACAAAGTCTTCTTTCTTCTTCTATATCATCGTGTTCAAATATAGATTTTTTAGATGGAAATAAACCATCTTCCATACCCACAATAAACACAACGTTATATTCTAGTCCTTTTGCACTATGCATTGTCATAAGAGTAACAGCCTCTTCTCCTTCATCTAACTTATCTGTATCAGATACCAATGCTATACTATCTAAGAATTCAGATAAAGAATTATCTGCTTCCTCTTTTTCAAATTCAGATGCTACTCCTAAAAACTCATATATATTTTCTAGTCTACCTTCTGCTTCCTTTGTGTTTTCTTTAACTAAATTTTCTTCATATCCTGTTACTAGCAATATTTTTTTAATTAAATCAGTTATACCTAAGTTGTATTTATCTTTAATAAGTTCTTTGATCATATCTCTAAATAGTATAATATTACCACTTGCTCTCATTCCATTTATATTTTCAGTCTCATCAATAAGATTAAATATACTTATGTTTTTACTATCTGCCATTTCAGATAACATATCTACAGTAGTATCTCCTATACCCCTCTTTGGCTCATTAATTATTCTTTTTAAAGAAATATTATCATTTGGATTGTGTATTAATTTTAAATAAGCAATCATATCTTTTATTTCTTTTCTAGAATAGAACTTAAGTCCTCCAATTAATCTGTATGGTGTGCTTTCTCTCATAAATACTTCTTCTATTGCTCTTGCCTGAGCATTAGTTCTAAATAGCACTGCAAAATCTGAATATTTTAATTTATTTTCTCTTATCATTTTGTCTATAGTATCTACTATATATTGTCCCTCATCATACTCGTTTTTTGCTGTATAATACTTTATTCTTTCGCCCTCATCATTTGCTGTCCATAATTTTTTTTCTAATTTAGAACTATTTTTATTTATAACATGATTGGCTGCATTTAATATAGTCTTTGTACTTCTATAATTTTGCTCTAACTTTATAACTTTAGCATAGTCAAATTGTTTTTCAAAGTTTAGTATATTAGATATGTCTGCTCCTCTGAATCCATATATACTTTGTGATTCATCGCCAACCACACAAATGTTTCCATGTGAAGCAGCAAGCATACTTATGAGGACAAACTGTGCCTTATTTGTATCTTGATACTCATCTACTAGTATATATTTAAATTTATTCTGATAATAACTAAGCCTATCAAAATTATTTTTAAATATCTCTACTGTAAGCATAATAATGTCATCAAAATCTACAGAGTTGTTTTTCTTTATTTCTCTTTCATACTCTTTATATATCTCAGCTATTTTTTCTTTTCTAAAATCTCCTTTTACTTCAGCCATGTATTCATCTGCTTTTTTTAACTTGTCTTTTGCTGAACTTATTTCATAGCATATACTATTTACTGGAAATTGCTTATCGTCAATGTTCATTCTTTTTAATATATCTTTTATGACTCTTTGTTTATCTAGCTCGTCCATTATATTAAAATCTCTAGTATATCCTAAAAACTCTATTTCTCTTTTCAATATTCTTACACATATAGAGTGAAAAGTTCCAAGCCAAATATCAGTAGAATTATCTGGAAGTAAATTTTCTACTCTTTCTCTCATTTCTTTAGCCGCTTTATTAGTAAATGTTATTGCTAATATCTCCCACGGTTTTACTATATTATTTTCTATTAAATAAGCTATTTTATACGTAAGTACACGTGTCTTTCCACTTCCTGCCCCTGCTAAAATAAGCATAGGTCCATCTATATATGTTACTGCTTCTTTTTGAACATCGTTTAATTCATCTAGTATTTTACTCATTACATATCTTCCTCTCCATTTATTGTAATTATTCCACCATAATCTATAATATCAAGAAAAGCAAAACTTTTTATCTGCTTTCCTTTACTTTCAATAAATCTTACTATTTTATCTTTGTTTAAAAATTTATTCACATCACCAAATATTACTATTTCATCTCCTATATTTGCCATTGCTCCACCAATAAATCCTTGCATATCAGAATATTCAAAAAACATTCTTTCTTGATATGTTTCAGTACTATTAGTTCGCCTTAATAATTTTATGTCAGGCTCATATACAAATAGTACATCTATTCCATTATCCATTAAAGTCTTAGCTATACCCATATCAGATGTTATACAAGAATTATCATCTATAACTGCTATACTACAATTTGCATAGCCTTGATTTACATCTATTAAAGAATATCCTTGGTTTATTAATTCTTGCTTTAAAACCTCATCTGTAAACTTAAAATTATGAATAGCTTTTTTCCCCATTATACACACGTTATATGCTATATCATTAGGATATTTACTACTTAGCTCTGTTTTTCCGACAATGCAATTTATCTTTTTACTTAATTCTACAAATTTATCTGGTGATACTATAATTTTATTATTTACTTTTGCATATGAGATATCCACATGTGATGCAATTTCATCATACAAATCAAGGTTATAATTTGATGCTATTATATTGTACCCTAGACTTTCTATATAACTCTTTTCTGCTTCCCTCATTCTAAAATCTGCTATACAATATTTTTTCAAAAAACTCAACCTTTCTTTATTCTATATATTTATCTTACATATTTTCTATATTTATTTCTTTTATAAGCTTAATCATCATTGTCTTTATAGGATTTTTTAATACTATTTCTTTTTTTAATATTCTTGTGCTATTTCTTTTTAACTCTAATATAAGTTGTTTTAAATCATATATATCATACTTATTAACTAGATCTTCTTCTGATAATAAATATTCAACAATACCTATTAAAAGTTCATCATATGAATTTGCTTTTAATAACTTTATTTTTTTTGCCATTTCTGGAAGTATCGTTTCAAAAAGAAGTTTCTTTGCTTCTTTATCATTTGAAAATTTTATGCTATTTTTAGCTATTTTAAATATTTGATCATCTGTAAGCTTATCAAAAATATCAAATGCGACATTTTTATTTAAATCATTTATATAGTATTTTCTACCTTTTAGTTTTTTAATAACCCTTAATGCATCGTAGTATCCCATTTTAATATTTTTATTAATAACTTCCTTATCAACCAAAAGAATACTTCCTAAACTTTCACTAGGTGATATAGATATTATATTTACATCTTTATCAGTCTTTATTTTTCTATATAATCCTATTGCTTTTGTTCTTATTTCGATAATGTCTTTATATCCTTTTTTCAGTAACATATCTATAGGACAGTTGTTATAAAAGCCACCATCTATAAAAACTTTATCTTGGATTTTTTCACTCTTAAATACAGGTAAATATGAACTGGCCATTATATATGAAGATATCATCCCTTCTTGTATGTCCTCTTTATATAATTCAAGTGGTTTTCTATCTGTTAATGAAACTGTAACCAACCCATAATCAACCTTAGACTTCCTTAATTTCTTCTCATCAATAAGAGCGTCTATTATTTCTTTATACTTAGTAGTATCTATACCTTTATTTATAGTTGCTTCTTTTACATACTCAGCTATTTTTTTTATTAATGACATATCCACTTTTCTGTTTACTAATTTAGAAACATCTTCAGCATTAATATCAAATAAATCTGTAGAAGTAATATTTATCCAATATTTATACAACTTATCAAAATCTCCTTGAGCAACTATAGCTGCATTAAGTGCCCCAATTGAAGTTCCTACTACTGCAGATATTTTATATCCATTTTCTATAAGAGCTTTTATTGCTCCTATATGATAAGCACCTCTTGCACCTCCACCTTCTAAAGCAACTCCATACATATTATCAACTCCTATAATATATAATTGTAAGATGCCGTTATTATATCATGAATTTTGTAGTTATAAAACACAATTTATACAATTTAATAATTTTTTATAAAATTAGTTCAAATGCAAAAATAAAATTTATTCAAGAACTAAAAATAAAACAAATGAGCTTATTTTTTACAAAAATACAATCATATTTAATAACGTAATAATCAAAGTTCCTAAATGGAGCGAATGTTTAAGAGAATTAGAGATTATGTATGGAAATAGGATATAAAAAACTGGCTGTATAATTTAGGTTGGGGTGTGTAAAAACACTTCAACCTTTTTCTTGCACAAAAAAAATTGCAATTAAATCATTTTTACCTTAAAATGTAGTTATTAGAAAACAAAGAAAGGTTTTGGTGATTTAATTGCGTAAAAATGATATAACAAATTTCTTTAATTTGCAAGAGGTTAATGTGGATTTTCATAAATGTTCTACTAATTTAATTGAACTTTGGATTAAGTGTCCCGTTAAAGAACATATTTGCCCTACTTGTCATTCTTCTACTTCTCGTGTTCATGATTACTATTTACGTTCTTTTAGTCATATTATGATTGGCAAAAGAGCTACTAAAATTTATTACAATCAACGTAGATATGTTTGTCTACATTGTG
>CALXJE010000040.1 GCA_944388545.1 uncultured Clostridia bacterium | reverse complement strand
TGGCTAATATAAATGCAAAAAGACCAAATATAAAGAAAAATATGTTTAAAAGTTTGTTAAATGATAAAACCTTAATTGAGGTTTTATCAAATATTACAAGTTGTAACAATCGATGATATTTCCGTGAATAAAAAAGCTTAATACTTGTATAAAGTCATTGCATATAGTATAATATAGGCAATGATTTTATAATATGTATTAAAGAATAATAAAGGAGAAATTAATGTTTGATATTTTTACAAGAGAAGGTTTTTTAGAAACACTATACTTTATACCAGCACTCCTTATATCACTTTCTATACATGAATTTGCACATTCGCTGGTTGCATATAAATTAGGAGATAGAAGTCAAAAAACACTTGGAAGACTTACACTATCACCGTTTGCTCATATAGATCCACTAGGATTTATATTTATACTTTTATTTAAATTTGGATGGGGAAAACCAGTATATATAGATGATAGAAACTTTAAAAATAGAGCAAAAGGAAATATGTTAGTTAGCTTAGCAGGTCCATTATCTAATGTACTTTTAGCAGTTTTACTAACAATTGTTCTTAAAATATTATGGTGCTTTGGTATAAATTCAGATACTATAACATCAAGTGTTGGTAGTATTTTATACTTTATGTTAAATTTAACAATACAATTTAATATCGTATTTGCTGTATTTAATTTAATACCGCTTCCTCCATTTGATGGATCAAAAGTATTATATTACTTCCTTCCATATAAAGGAAAACAATTTATGAATTCTCTAGAAAGATATTCTATTTGGATATTAATTATACTTTTATGGACAGGATTATACTCATACATAATACTTCCAGCATATATGGGAGTTGCATTTGTAATAAATTTAATATTAGGATTATAATAAGGAGATCAAATGATAATATTAGGAATTGAAACAAGTTGTGATGAAACATCCATATGTGTACTTAAAGATGGCAGAGAAGTTTTGTCAAATATAGTTTCATCTCAAATAGATATACATAAAGAGTTTGGTGGGGTGGTTCCGGAAATTGCTTCTAGGCATCATATAAAAAATATATCATATGTACTTGATGAAGCTTTAGATAGAGCCAATATTACACTTAAAGATTTAGATGTAATAGCAGTGACATACGGACCTGGTCTTGTAGGAGCATTGCTTGTAGGAGTATCATTTGCTAAAAGCCTAGCATATGCACTTAATATCCCATTAATACCAGTACATCATATACAAGGTCATATAGCTGCTAATTATTTAACAGATAGTAATTTAAAACCACCATTTATAGCATTGGTAGTATCAGGTGGACATTCTCACATAATAAAAGTAGAAGACTATACTAAATTTAAAATAATTGCTAAAACAAGAGATGATGCAGTAGGGGAAGCTTTTGATAAAGTGGCAAGAGTTTTAGGGCTAGGTTATCCCGGAGGACCTAAGGTAAGTAAACTTGCTAAAATTGGACAAGATACGTACAAGCTTCCTAAAGCTAAATTTGAAAATCTTGATTTTAGTTTTAGTGGAATAAAAACAGCAGTTCTTAATTTGGCAAATAAAGAAAAGGATAATTTAAGAAAAGCTGATATAGCAAAAAGTTTTGAAAATAATGTGTGTAATATATTAGTAGAAAATACAATAATTGCTATGAAACAAACTGGAATAAAAGATGTCGCATTAGCAGGAGGAGTGGCAGCTAATGATACTCTTAGAGAATTACTTTGTAAAAAAGCTAAAGAAAATGGATTTAATGCATATATTCCAAAGTTAGAATTTTGTACAGATAATGCAGCTATGATAGCATCAGCAGGCTATTATAATTATTTAGCAGGAAATGTGGCTAATGATTTAGCTTTAAATGCTAGAGCTTGTATAAATATAGAGGAGGAATAGAGTGTCTATTTACGCAATATCTGATTTACATCTATCGTTTAGTGATAGTAATAAATCTATGGAGTTTTTTGGACCAGAATGGAAAGATTATGTAAGTAAGATTAAAAATAACTGGAAAAATACAGTAAAAGAAAATGATGTTGTTTTAATTGGCGGAGATATTTCTTGGGCAAATAATTTAAAAGAGGCAAAAGAAGATTTTAAGTTTATAGATTCACTTCCAGGTAAGAAAATAATAATTAAAGGAAACCATGATTATTATTTTTCTACAATGAAAAAAGTAGAAACTTTTTTAAATGAAAATAATTTTAAAACAATATCCATACTATATAATAATTCTTTTGTTATAGGAAATGTTGCCATTTGTGGTACAAGAGGTTGGGGTAATATTGGAGATTCAGGAAAAGATGTAGATAATCATAAAATCATTTTAAGAGAAGTAGGAAGATTAAGAATATCATATAATAGCCTAAGTGAAGAAGACAGAAAGAAAGATATAATAGTACTTACACATTTTCCACCATTTTACTCTGAATTTAAAAATGTTTTGAAGGAAATAAATGCAAAAGTATGTATATACGGTCATCTTCACGGAAATGGACATTATATGATAAAAGAAGGAATTATAGATGGAATACAATATATAATGGCTTCAGGAGATCATACAGGTTTTAAACTTGTAAAGATAAGGTAAATAAAATGAATAAAAATAATATTTTATATATAAATATATTAAAAATTTTATCAAGCATTGCTGTAGTTACAATTCATGTTTCTGCTATTGAATGGAACAATATAGATGTAAATAATACAAAATGGCTTGTAATTAATATTTATAATTCAGCTTGTAGATGGGCAGTTCCTATTTTTGTTATGATTACAGGTACACTTCTTTTAAGACCTGAAAAAGAAATTAGTATTAAAAACGTCTTTTTTAAATATATAAAAAAGATATTAATTTTAATTATATTTTGGGAATTTGTTTATGCTTTTGTAGTTCAAATAAATTCTCAAGAAAAATGGACATTTGATATTATTTGGGATAGATTTAAAGCAGGCTACTATCATTTATATTATTTATATTTAATTATAGGTATATATCTTATAACTCCAATTATCAAGTTTATTATTAATCAAAAAAATGATGGAATAATAAAATATTACTTAATATTATGGTTTGTATTTCAAATAGTAATTAATACTGTGATAATATTATTAGAATTATTTGATAAAAATAATATTGTTAGTATAGTACAAAATAAGTTATATCTTAATTTTATTATAGGATATACGGGATATTATATTTTAGGTTATTATTTAAATAGTCATAAACAAAGTAAGAAATGCAGATACATAATATATATATTAGGCGTTATCGGATATATTTCAACAATTGGTGTGACAAAAGTATTTAATAAAAATACAGTATTATATGGCTATTTTTCACTTAATACGTTTTTTATGGCTATAGCAGTATATATTTTTGTAAAAGAACTATTATTTGATAAAAATATAAATGAAAAATTGAATTTATTTATACAAAAATTGGCTAAATTAACTTTAGGTGTATATTTACTTCATCCCATATTTATAATAATTATGGAAAAATTAGAAATAACCATGTTAGTAGGAAATATGTTTATTATGATTCCTGTAGTAGTAGCCATAGTATATTTATTTAGTTTAATTACTACATATATTTTGTCAAAAATCCCTATAATAGGGAAGTATATAGTTTGAATCTCTGTTTTTAGTTTACATAAATAAAAATATTGATAAATTACTACTTTTATGTTATAATGAAGCAAAATTATTTTTAAATAAATAATGTAACTATATTTTATGGAGGTGTTTAGAATGAAAATTCTAGTAGCGGGGACAGGATATGTTGGACTTGTAACGGCTGTTTGTTTAGCGGAGAAAGGTCATGAAGTAACATGTTTTGATGTAGTTAAAGAAAAAATTGATATGTTAAATCAGGGCAAATCTCCTATATACGAAGCAGGCCTTGAAGAACTGATGGAAAAAAACAAAGAAAAGATCACTTACACAACATCTAAAACAAAAGCATATAAAGATGTAGATGTTATATTTATAGGGGTAGGTACTCCTGAAAAAACAGATGGTTCGGCAAATCTTGAATATGTTTATTCTGTAGCAGACGATATATCAGAATATGTAGACAAAGATTGTTTGGTTGTTATCAAATCTACTGTGCCTATAGGAACTAACAGAAAAGTAGAAGAATACTTGAACGAAAAAATGAAAGAAAAAAATATAAGGATAGAAACAGCTTCTAACCCAGAGTTTTTAGCACAAGGAACAGCAGTAAATGATACTTTGAATGCCTCAAGAATTGTAATAGGAACACATTCAAGCTGGGCAGAAAACATTCTGAAAGAAATTTATAAGGGATTTACTAACTCCGAGCTTGTATCAACAGATATATATAGTGCTGAAATGATTAAATATGCTTCAAATGATTTCTTAGCATTAAAAATTTCATATATAAATGAAATTGCTAATTTATGTGAAGTCTTAGGTGCAAATATTGAAGACGTTGCATACGGAATGGGATTAGATCCAAGGATAGGGAATAAATTTTTAAAAGCAGGTATCGGTTATGGAGGATCATGTTTCCCAAAAGATACGAAAGCTCTACATTGGCTTGCTAATGTTAATGGAATTGAACTAAAAACAGTTAAAGCTGCAATTGAAGTAAATGAAAATCAGAAGCTTAAGCTTATGAAAAGGATTTCTGCTTATTATCCAAAGCTTGAGGGGTTAAATGTTGCAATTTTAGGACTTGCTTTTAAGCCTGGCACAGACGATCTAAGAGAAGCTCCATCAATCCCAAATATCGAGTATTTGATTAATTCAAAAGCAAAGGTAAAAGCATGGGACCCAGTAGCAGCTAAAAACTTTGCAAAACGTTTTCCTGAGATAACATATTGTGAAACAATTGAGGATACAATAACAGATGCTGATGCTTGTCTTATTTTTACTGAGTGGAAGGATGTAAAAGAGTTTCCTATTGAAAACTATGCTAAGTTAATGAAAAATCCTTTGGTTTTAGATGGTAGAAATTGCTACAAATTAGAGGATGTTGAAGAAAAAGGTGTAGAATACGAGTCTATTGGAAGAAGGAAAGTGACAAAAGATTAATTTATTTAAAGAGTTAGTAGTTAATTATACTAGCTCTTTAAATTTATATATAGCTAATTGCATAGGGCAAATAATTGTGGTATAATATGTGCATATTTGAGATTAGGAGTGATTATATGAAATGCATTTTATTATGTGCAGGATATGCAACAAGATTATTTCCACTTACAGAAAATTTCCCGAAGGTTTTACTTGATATAGGTGGAAGACCACTTTTAGATTATATTTTAGATGAAGTAAATACTATTGATGAAGTAGATGAAATATTCATAGTTACAAATAATAAATATGCTAGACATTTAGAAAATTGGAAAAATGAAAAAAATAATGTGAAGAAAATTACAGTAATAAATGATGGGACAAACTCTAATGATGATAGACTAGGAGCAATAGGAGATATTAAATATGTAATTGATAAAATGAATATAGACGATGACTTATTAATTATAGCAGGAGATAATCTATTTACATTTAAATTAAGGGATGCAATAGATTATAGTAATGAAAAAAAGGCACCAGTTGTTTGTGTAAAATCAGTAGATGATATTACTCTTTTGAGAAGAGTGGGTGTATCAGAAATAGATGATAACAATAAAATAATAGGCTTTGAAGAGAAACCTGAAAATCCAAGAAGTACATTATGTACATATGCTGAATATGTTTATCCAAAAAATATTATAAAATACTTTGATAAATATATTGAAGAGGGAAATCCAATAGATGCGCCAGGCAATTTTGTTGCATGGTTATATAAACAAACAGATACATATGCATTTATCTTTGATGGTGAGTGCTATGATGTAGGAACACATGAGAGTTTAAAAGAAGTAAGTGAACTATATAGGAAAAAAAATAATAATTAATAATATTTATATAGAAATTGGGGATAAAAGATGAATAGAAGTAGAATTATTCGTAGTATAATAGCAGTTATGTTTATGATTTGCTGTATAGGAATGCTTTGTATATGTGTTAAAAATTCATTAGAAATGAAAAGTACATTTAATTTGTCATATAAATTTGTATATATATTAATGTTATTTTTTGCAGTACTTTTCTATGTACTGCTTAAGAAAAAATTAAATGGAATTAATTGTAAGAAAGCAGTTGAGTATAGTTATAGGTATATATATTTAATAATACTTGTATTAGTCACAAGATTTATAGCAGTATTATTATATAAAGATACTAGCTCTACGGCACTTATAACACCGTCAATTGATGAAGGGTTAGGATCATATATAATTTACTTTTTGGGTAAAGTAACTTTATATCCACTTTATTCAACTATCATTATCAATACTATACTTACATTTGCTTCTGCATTTATTATTAAGAGATTAGTATTTAATATAACTACAAATGAAATATTAAGTGCTATAGCAGCTATAGGATATATATTTATCCCGCAATCTATAATTAATACTACTAATTATGTTTCATATAACTTTAATACATTTTTTATTTTACTTGGAATATATATAATGCTTAAAATTATAGATGAAGTAAAACAACATAAGCTAAAAAATAAAAAATATTTAAAGCTTACATGTCTTATGGGTATATGTATATTACTTGATATATTATTTGGTGGAAGATTTGAATTTTGGATAATTATACTTTTAAGTTCACTTGTAATTTCTAATAACGTGGGTTATGTAAGAGTAAATAATAAAAGAGAATTTGTAGAGAAAATTAATAATGTTAAAGCAAGAAAATTAATGTATAAGATGGAAGTTATAACTATAAACAAACTATTAGTTGTTTCTTTAATACTACTTGGATTTATTGGTATAGGAATAATAGGTGGTGTGTATTTTTTAAAGCAAGATATGTTTAATATCTATACTAATATAGATTTAACAGAGATATATAACAATATGATTAGTGCTATAAGTACATCTAAAAATTATTATATTATTATTTTAGTATTTATAATAATATTAGAAATACTAGGAATAATATTAAGAAGAAAAAAAGATACGAAGACGACATTAATAAAACTATGCTTTGTTATTTTATCATTAATAACTGTAACTATTTCAGGAACATATACAGCTTGCATATTAGATACATTTATGATACTAGCTTTAATATTAAATATAGGTAATATATATTATAATAGAGACGAGAAAATTAAGCTTTTAAAAGCAGAAAACTAATATTTAAGAGGAGGTAACATACTATGGCATATTATTCTGAAGATGCAATAGAAGAAGTATTAGCAAATACAGATATCGTAGAAGTAATAGGCCAATATGTTCCTTTAAAAAGAAGAGGTGCAAACTATATTGGTTTGTGCCCTTTTCATCGTGAAAAAACACCGTCTTTTACCGTTACTGCAGATAAACAAATATTTAAATGTTTTGGATGCTCAGAAGGTGGAACAGTAATCCAATTTATAAAAAAGATAGAAAATTTAGATTTTAAAGAGGCTTTGGAATTTTTAGCAGATAAAGAAAATATAGATCTTTCTAGGTTTGATATTAGTTCAAAAGTATCAAATCCTCAAAATAGAGATGATAAAGAAAGAATATTTAATTTAAATAGAGTTGCTGCAAAATATTTTTACGATGCTTTGATAGAAAATGTAAAAGAAGAAAATAGTATATTAAAAAATTATTTGAAAAAGAGAATGTTGAGTCAGGAAATAATTACTAGGTTTGGATTAGGATTTGGTAATAAAAAATCAGAAAGTTTGTATAACCATTTAATTAAAGAAGGTTTTACTAAGGAAGAAATATTAAAATCAGGTATTGTTACCTTAAATTCTAAAGGAGGAATTTATGAGAATTTTGCAGGCAGACTTATTTTCCCTATATTTGATACTAGAGATAGAGTAATAGGTTTTGGAGGTAGAGTTCTTGATAATTCATTACCAAAGTACGTTAATTCGCCTGAGAATATAGTTTATCATAAAGGTAAAAATTTATATGGTATGAATATTGCAAGAAAAGAGAAATTATCTTCTGTTATAATAGTAGAAGGATACATGGATACTGTGGCACTTCATAAAAGTTCTATAAATAATGCAGTTGCAAGTCTAGGTACAGCACTTACTGAGGGACAAGCTAAACTTATAAAGAAATATACTGACACTGTTATAATAGCATATGATCAAGATAATGCAGGAAGGGCAGCTACTTTAAGAGCAATTGATATATTATATAATGTAGGACTTAAAGTTAAGGTACTTAAACTAGATCATGATGATGTAAAGGATCCAGATGAGTATATAAATAAATATGGCAAAAACAGATTTTTAGATTGTGTAGAAAAAAGTGTAAATAATGTAGAATATAAAATAAGTCTTTTAGAAGAAAATTTAAATGATAATATGGATTCAAAAATAGATTTTTTAAATAAAGTAGCAAATATTTTAGCAAAAGTAGCAAATAATATTGAAAGGGATATGTATATTGACGAAGTTGCAAAAAAATATAAAATATCAAAAGGAGCATTAGTAGCAGAAATATCTAAAAAAGTTAATGTTAGTAGTAATGAAACTGTAAATAACAATATAGACATATCATATTTAGTTAATAAAAGAGAAAGTAGTATAAATAAAAGAAGAAAACAAGAAATGTATATTTTATTTATAATGCTTTCAAAAGAAAGAAAATATATAAATGCTATAAAAGAAGCTGTAAATGAATCTGATTTTGAAAACAATGATTTAAGAGAACTATATAGTTATATTGTGCAGCTAGATAATAAAATTGATATAGCAAAGGGTAATATATTAAAATATTTGACAGATGATGAAAAATTAAAATTAGTTACAGAGATCCTTTGTATAAATATATTGGATAAAGATAAATTTATTAATGATTTAAAGATTGATTTAAAAAAATATAGATATGAAAAAAGAAGAGCAGAAATATTAAAGAGATTATCAGAGAAAGATGTATCAAAAGATGAAAGAGAATTACTATCAATAGAATTAAGTCAAATAATAATAAATAAAGGAAAATTAAAATAATATATAAAAATAAAGATTAATGTAACATAAATATTGTATTTTTTTGTTAAATAGTGTATATTTATTATATGTATGTAATATTGGAGTGTGAAAAATGGGAAAAAGTAAAAAAGAAGAACCTATTAAAGAGAAACTAGAAGAGGAAAAAAAAATAGACAGTAATGTAAAAAATAAAACTGAAAAAAAGGCAGAAAAAGTAGAATCAAAAAAGAAAGAAGAAAGTGACGTAAAAGAAAAAAATAATTATAAAGAAGAAGTAGACAAATTTATTTCTTTATTAAAAGAAAATAATTTATACACATATAAAGATGTTGTTAATTTTTTAGATAAATATAAATTAGAACCTGCACAAGTTGCTAAATTATATGAAAAGCTAGATCAAGCAGGGATAAAGATGATAGAAGAAGACATAAAGCCTGGAAGTCTGGGAGATAGTCCAAGTGTCGATGAAAGTGTAGAACTTCTTGAAGATAATGATGACGAAAAAGAGGCGTTAGTCGAAAAGCTTACTAATGGAGATGCAACAACATCAATTGCAGAACTTGAAATAGAACCTAATTTGGAAGATATAAGCGAGATAGAAAAAGATATATTATTAGAAGATATAAATGATATGTCATTTACTGAGACATTAAATGTAGATGATCCTGTAAGAATGTTTTTAAAAGAAATAGGTAAAATACCACTTCTTTCTCTAGAAGAAGAAACAGATCTTGCATTTAAAATGGTAAATGGTGATAAAGAAGCTAAAAAAATACTAGTGGAGTCTAATCTAAGATTAGTAGTAAGTATTGCTAAAAGATATATAGGTAGAGGAATGCATTTCTTAGATTTAATTCAAGAAGGAAATCTTGGCCTTATAAAGGCAGTTGATAAATTTGATCCGTCAAAAGGATATAAATTTAGTACTTATGCTACATGGTGGATTAGACAGGCCATAACTAGATCTATAGCTGATCAAGCAAGAACTATAAGAATACCTGTACATATGGTAGAAACAATAAATAGATTAATAAGAACATCTAGACACTTACTTCAAGTTATGGGAAGAGAGCCAACTCCAGAAGAGATAGCAGAAGAAATGGAAATGCCAGTAGAAAAGGTGAGAGAAATATTAAAAATAGCTCAAGAGCCAATATCTTTAGAAACACCTGTAGGTGAAGAAGAGGATAGTAATATTGGTAATTTTATCCCAGATGATGATGCACCATCGCCATCTGATCAAGCAGCAGACGTGCTTTTAAGAGAGCAAATAGAAGATGTAATGGAAACACTTACTCCAAGAGAAGCAAAAGTTCTTAGATTAAGATTTGGACTTGAAGATGGGAGAACTAGAACATTAGAAGAAGTAGGAAAAGAGTTTATGGTTACTCGTGAAAGAATAAGACAGATAGAAGCAAAAGCATTAAGAAAGCTTAGACATCCAAGTAGAAGTAAGAGATTAAAGGACTTTATGAGTACAGATAAATAGAATAGATATAAAGTATATAGTATGAAGCTATATACTTTTATTTAATTTCAAAAGATAATCTAAATTTTTAATTAAGGTCTTCAAAAGAAATTTAAGTTTTTTATAAAAATCTATTGACATATTAATAAATAACAATTATAATATTAACATGCTGTAGCTAAATGTGGGCCTTTAGCTCAGTTGGTCAGAGCAACCGGCTCATAACCGGTTGGTCCGGGGTTCGAATCCCTGAAGGCCCACCATTTTTTTATTTGGGTAGGTGTCCGAGTGGCTAAAGGAGGCAGACTGTAAATCTGTTGGCATTCGCCTACGATGGTTCGAATCCATCCCTGCCCACCAAAATGCTGAATTTTTAACTAAATTTAGCATTTTTTATTTTTGTCTAAAATTATTTAAAAGTATTGATATTACTTAACTCCACCAATTTTCATTATTTAAACTATATTCAAAATTACTTGCCATTTTTATTGTTTTTTCGTTTTTACATAGAATTAATAATTATTCTTCTTTATGATACTATATTAGTAACAATAAATAGTAATTTTTTATTCAAATAATTTATAAAAAATATTGACTACATATCAATATTTCGATAATATATGTATATAATATTAATGGAGATGTTTATTATGCCAATTATTAGACCAAACTCTGATTTAAGAAACAATTATAACGAAATTTCTACGATTTGTCATCAAACTAATAGTCCAGTATATATTACAAAAAATGGTGCAGGGGATTTAGCTGTGATGAGTATTGAATTATATGAACTTTTAACAGATAAGCATATACTATACAAAGAATTAGAAAAAGGGATAAACTCTTTAGATAAAGGAGAAAAAATTTCTGAAGAAGAACTTTATGAAGAACTAGATAAAATATAGAAAGAAGGTTTATTTGTGAAAAAGTATAATATAGAATATTCAAAGGAATCTAAACAAGATTTAATAGGAATAAAGCAATATATTAAATATAATTTACAGGAACCAGAAATAGCCAAAAAAATTAATTTCTAAAATAAGAAAAGAAATAAATGATTTGAAAGACAACCCTGAAATATATATAATTATAGATGACGACATAATAAGAAAACTAGAAATAAGAAAATTAATAGTAGATAACTATATTATAATTTATAGAATAAAAGATAAGGATATTCAAATTGTTAGAATTATGTACGGAAGAAGAAATTGGATAAATTTATTATAATAAGAATAGCTATAAATTACAATTTTATAGTTAATATACTTATAATTATTTGTAATTTTCTAACAATATATAACATTATATGTTGGTATTTTATTTGCACGCAAAATGCACGAGCGAAAATAAAAAATGCTTTAATACCAATAGTTAAAAGATTATACGATTTCCCTGCCCACTAATGACCTATAGAATAGATACAAAATCAATCAGAAAATAAAATCTGGTTGATTTTTTGTTGCTTAAAAACAATATTAAAATTATCCAAACGAAAAGATGGCGTAAGTAAATTAAAATAATTAAGTAAGAATTACAATTTGAGAAATCTCTAAAACAACGACTTGAATTTATATGTGCATTTTCTAAAGTTAATCCTATTTTTATAAATGGTAGTATTAGAAAATTTGAAAAAATTGATCTTACATGTATAGAGCCACATAGAGAGATTATTAAAAATATTACTTTTTTAGTTTTTAATTATTCAAACGATGTATATATTAGCAATTTAGATAAAAAGATTAAATTATCAGAATAAGAATAATATCTTAAGAGTGTATAAATAAAAATAATAGTTAATATCTTTTCTTTTTATTATTAATATGGTATACTTCTATAAATAGTGTAAAGAGGGAATATAAATGAAATGGAATCAAATGTTACCAGAATTTGACGTTTTTGATTTAAATGATAGTTTGGAATTTTATGTAAAGCTGATTGGATTTAATATAGTATATGATAGAAAAGAAGATCGATTTGCATTTTTACAGCTTGAAAATGTGCAACTTATGATACAAGAAATAGATCAAAAAAGTAATAAATGGGGAACTGGAAAATTAGAATATCCACTAGGAGTAGGAATTAATTTTCAAATAGATGTAAGTAATATAGATGAAATATATAATAGACTCAAGAGAGAAAATTATAAAATATTTGTAGATATGGAAGATCATTGGTATAGAAAAGATAATGTTTTAATGGGATGTAGGGAGTTTCTAGTACAGGATCCAAATGGATATTTATTAAGATTTAGTCAAGATTTAGAAGATAAAAAAGTATAATAATGATTATAAAAAATAAGGTTTAATTTTAATTAAGCTTTATTTTTTTATAAAATATTCTCTAAATACTTAAAAATACTGAAAAAACAACTTAATACAACAATTAAAACTATTGACTCTGTTAACATAAAATGATAAAATATTACCGGTTATCAATATATTTGCCTTTAATTATTTTGGTAAATGTTTTGTAGTGTAATTATACTACAAATAAAGATAGTCAAAACAATATTAGTAGATGAATTTTTTTAAGGAGGGAGGAATTATGGCAAAGATTTCTAAGAATGAGTACATTGACTTAATAAAAAAAGGCAAAAGCTATATGACTTTACCTGTTCATGATGAAAAACTCCAAAAACAGTTAGAAGAGTCTGGAAGCAATCTTATGACTTTTCTTAATCAACCTTTGGAAGATATTCGAAAATGGCAACTCAAAAGATTAAGCTATCTTGTTGATTATGCTTTTGATAACATTCCATTGTATAGAAAAAAATATTCTGAAGTGGGATATGTTAAAGGTAGTATAAAAACATGGGATGATTTTTTTAAGTTACCATATCTTTATAAAGAGGAATTAATTGAAGGTTTTCCGAATGAAATTGTTAAAGATGTCAATGACTTTGTACTTTCAACTCGTAGCTCAGGTTCAAGTGGTGAATTTGTAACGATTGCTGTATCAGAAGAGGCAATATATAAGGACACGTTGCAAACAATTAGACAGTTTAACATGCAGTCGGGAGGTAGGTATTGTGCTGAAGATACCATATTATACATTTACACTTGTCCTTGGTGGGTGAACAATGTAGGTGGTAAATATAAGCAAGATTATTTGCCAACAACAACTAAAGTCGAAGAAACTGTGAAATATATTATGGAAACAAAGCCAAGATATATTTCTACATATCCAACTTATCTTGAAAAAATAGCATCAACTGGAGTCAAACTCTCAAATTATGGAGTAGAACTCGTGATTGTTCATTCAGAGCAATCAAATGCAAAGCAGAGGAATATGCTTGCAGAATTACTTGACGTAAATGTTCTTGATGAATATAGTAGTGAAGAATTAACAAGAATTGCATTAGAGTGTCCTAAACATCATTATCATTTAGAAGAAGATGCATGTTTTATTGAAATTGTAGATAAAAATGGCAAAAAACTTCCAAATGGTGAGATTGGAATTGTAGTAGGTACAAATTTACTAAATACTGCAACTCCAATAATTCGTTATATACAAGGTGATCTAGTAAAAATTACAACACATGAGAAATGTACTTGTGGAGATAACGGCAGAATAATTGAAGGAGTTAAAGGTCGTAATATGGATTCAATTATAACTGACACTGGTGAAAGTATACCGGCATCGTGTTTTATGGATATCGCATACAACTGGTTTTTAGTTTATAATATCCCTGTTCATGGACTTAAATATCAATTTGTACAAACTAAAATTGGAAAACTTGATCTTTATATAATTGAAGGAAAGTATACATTAGATATTCCTACTATTAAAGAGAGCATTTATACCTTAGTACCACGTACCACAGAGGTTGTTGTTCACAAAGTGAATAAACTACCTTATGATCAAGGTACAAAGTACAGATCTGTCATTAGATTAGGATAATGTAAATGGACTATGAAAAGTCTTAATATTCAATATAAAATCTTTTGACAAAAGCACATTGAAAAGTTAATAATTATATAAAAAAGTATGCTAAACCAAACCTAAAATTAAACACGTTTGAAATTGTCAAATACTTTGTTAGGAGGTAAACAGTATGAAAAAATTTGGCGAAAAAAAAGTAAGTACTGAATGTGATTTTTATACTAAGGCTTCTAGTTTAGTAGAAAACAAAATCAAGGAGTTGCGTGCTAATACTCCAAACTTACCATTTGAAAAGACTAAGATTGCAGAGGTAGAGATTAACAAATTTTTTTATGAAGGAAAAACAGTAGAAAGAGTTATGATCGTTTTAAGATCTAATGGATGTCAACACTATAAAACAAATGGTGGATGCTCAATGTGTGCACATTTGAATGGTGCTCCACTTACAGAAAAAATTACACATCAAAACTATGTAGAACAGTGGAATTCTGTATTAGATGGAAGTTTTGTAGAAAATGTAGGTTCAACTTTTGACCTTAATAATTATCCTGTTGTTTGTGTATATAACTTAGGAAGCTTATTAAATCCAGAAGAGATTTCAGTAGAAACCGTTAAATATATATTTGAGACTTTAAACAAGTACAAAGGTGTAAAAAAGGTTATTATTGAATCACGTGCAGAATATGTCACAGATGATATTCTTAGCGTTATTTCTAGCGCCTATGATGGGTTAGTTGAAGTTGGAATAGGAGTAGAATCTACTAATTTTTTAATTAGAGAACTATGTCATCATAAAGCTATTGATGATACTAGGATAATCGAAGATTCTGTTAAAAATTTGCATAAATTTGGAATGAAAGCTCTAGCATATGTCAATTTTAAACCGATTTTTCTTACTGAATCTGAAGCAATTGAAGATGCAATAAAAACTTCGATAGATTGTTTTAAGGAATTTGGTTTTGATGCTGTTTCTATTGAACCAACATCTTTGCAGGACAATTCTTTAGCTAATTATCTGTATAATCTGGGATTTTATAGAGTACCATGGCTTTGGAGTTTAAGAGATATTATTCATGGAATTTATAATGAGATAAATTTTGAAAAGTTAGATATAAGGCTTGGAGGATATTTTGATGAAGAAGTTTTAAGTGGTAGTCAGGGAACAGGGTTTGCTGATAGAAATGAAATTTTCCCACATATGACTTCAAGTAATTGCAGTCATTGTACTAATGAATTTGTATATGCTATTAAACAATTTAACATGACATATGATGTTAAAGAATTAGATAACGTTAAAGATTGTCAGCATTGTTATAATTTATGGCAGGATACTAAGAGAATAAGAGATTCTCGAGATATTATCAGACGTATTCAAGACATTCTTAGAAAGGAGTAAGCATTATCATGATACTTGTTTGTGAAATTTGTAAAAAACAATTTTCTTATCCAATGGAGCAGATTAATCACAGACATAGTGACATTGAGCTTGACTTAGTTCCTCCTAACTTTTGGACTATAAAGGATTATTTTCCTGAATTTGAAATTAAATTTTTAAATAGGAAAATAATTCTTCCAAAAGTTCAGAAAGAAACAAAAAATAAGGCTAGGAATACTCCTATTATTAGGTATTCAGAAAATGTCTTTTTAAAAGATGAATCTGTTAATCCAACAGGAAGTTTTAAAGATCGTGGTATGGAAAACTTTATGAACGAAATCATTATGCACAAAAAGCGAGAAGTAGCAGTAGTGTCTTGTGGTAGTGGTGCAATTTCAATTGTTCATTATGCAAAGGAATATGGAATAAAATCTATTGTATTTGTTCATAGGGGAGTTGATGATTTTAGTTTACAACAAATTAAAAATGCAGATGAAGTTTTTTATAGTGACACTTTTGTAAAAAGCTATGAAGACTTTATGGAGTATTCACTTGAACACAAGGAGGTATTCTGGGGCTTTTTAAATACTAATGTTTCATATATGTTAGGACTTAGGTCTATGGCTTATGAAATTATTAGAGATATGAAAGAAGTACCAGATACTGTTATTATTCCTTGTGGTAGTGGTATGGATATTATTGCTCAAAATCTGGCATTTAGAGAAATGTACAATGCAGGAATCATATCAAAAATCCCTAAAATTGGAGTGGTAGAAATTATTGGAGGAAATCCTATTAAACAGGGATTTGAAAAGGGGATAGATAGCTATTTATATGTTATTGAAAATCCTACTAGTTCAAAAACAATTCTTTCAAATGATACTTGCTTCAATTACAGGAAGATCTATGATATGGCTAGTAGAAATGAAGCCTTTTTTATTTCTGTTAATGATTCACAGATTGATAGTTTCATCTTAATGAATCCAGAAATTATGGCGAAATATGACTATACATCAATTTCAGCAATGGCTGCAACGGAAGAATATATTAAATGTAATAGAAATGCTACTATTGTTACTGTACTTACATGTAAAAATAGAAATGGAGGTATCTTACATGAGTAATAGTCACAAAGAGAAACTTACAATGTCACAATATTTTGACATTGGTCTTGAACGACATGCACTCTTGATGGATGCATCTAATCTTGATTGGTTTACATTTCCACTTTTTTCCTGTATAAGGAAAGAAATTTATAGAACCTTGGAAGATTCAAACGAAGATATGGATTGGGGATACTCTTATCCAGGAGGGAAAAAACGGTTAAGAGAACTGATTGCTATTCATGAAACTTACATTGAAGGTCAAAAAATAAGCTATGATGAGGTAATTGTTGGAGGAAATGGAACAACGGGCGCACTTAATTTTATTGCACAGGTAATTGCAAGAGAATATAATTTTGCAAACGATATTGAAATTATTTATCCTGTACCTGCATACGCTGGACTTATGAAGAGTTTAACTTTCTATGGAATTATTCCAAAAGTTGTTTTTATGGATAAGTTAAATGATTATAAGCTGACATTTGAAAATGTTGTAAGTGCTTATACAGATAAGACAGTTGCTCTCTTAATTACAAATCCAGCAAATCCTGCATGTAAGTTTATTGATTATGATGAGCTTAATAAAATTGTGGAGTTTTGTATTGAAAAAGACATCTATATTATATATGATGCGATTTTCGAGGAGGCTCCTATGTTTAATGATAAGCGAGTTCAAATTTTTAAACTTGCACATGACTATAAGAAATTAGTTAAAATAAAAGGATTCAGTAAAGATATTCCTCAACTTGGTGATTTGCGTTGTGGATGGACTATTTGCAAAGATCCTAAGTTTATTGGATGGTTATTGGAACTTGGAGAAGCAGTAAACTATTCTAATTCAACTTTCCTTGAAGCACTTGGAATTGTCGAAATGACTCAAAGAGTTAATGTAGACAAAGGAGAAAATTCACCTGACACACTTCAGTATATTGCAGAAAAGGAGCAGTATCACAATCAAATAATTACTCTTTTTGAGGATACCTATAAGTATCTTATCTATGAAAGTGATGTTGTAGAGAATGTAGTATATCCTGATGCAGGAAATATTATATATATCACTTTTAGAGAAGACGCATGTCATAAAAAAGGAGTATATACATCTCATGAACTTTTTGTATACATTCTTGAAAGGGAAAATATTTTAGTTACGCCAGGAAATGTATTTGGTCTTCCATTGGAAGATTTAAGTTTTAGAGTTACAATTTCAAGAGGTTATGATCAGTTCATGGATGGAATCAAAAGAATTGTTAAATTGTTTAAGGAGGAGAGATAAATGAGAAAAACATTTCTTGAACTGGAAACAAATCCTTTGAATTCCTATGATTTTTGCTTTATAGGTATTAAATATTGTAGTGCAGATTATCTTTTAGGTGTACAAAAGGCGGCAGATAAGGTAAGAGAATTATCTTTTCGATATGCCAATGCTGATGGAAGCAGTATTCCTCTTAAAGTCTATAGTCCAGAAGAGGGATATATTTTAAAAGACACACGAGCTTATGATTTAGGAAATGTATGTGCATCTAGTTTAGAAGAACTTGAAAACAAGATTTTTAGGTTGAATTTTCAGGCTGGATGCACTCCAATTTTCGTTGGAGGAGACCATAGTATTACGTATGAAACAGTAAAAAGAATGGCAAAGGACTATGATGATATTCTTGTAGTACAGTTTGATGCTCATAGTGACTTTATTGATGACTTTGAAGGCTATCCACATGGTTCTGTTATGAATGAAATATGTAAAATAAATCAAATTTCAAAAATTATTCATTTTGGAATCAGAGGAAACTTGAATTGTGAACCAGCTATATGCGAAAGTAGGAAAATGGGAAACATTGTTATACCATATGATAAGATTGAAGAAGAGATTAATAGTCTTTTGGAGTTTCTTAAAGATAAAAATGTATATATTACGTTTGATATGGATTTCCTTAATCCTATTTACGCACCTGCTACCAATTGCCCTGAACCTGGAGGACCATCATATGAAGAAACCATTAAGTATTTAAAGAAAATTATTAAATTTTCAAAGAAAATCATTGGTATGGACTTTGTAGAGTATAATCCGGATTGCGAGGGTCCAATAATTACAGGAACAACAATCGTCAATTTAATTATGGAATCTTTAAGTTATATGACAACAAAAATAAATACAACTGTTTAACTTATAGAATGGAGGATTAACTATGTTAGACCTAGAACTAAATAATGTTACATTAAATTATGGATTTAAGAACATCTTAGAAGGTGCAACTTTTCAGATTAATAGAGGGGACAAGGTTGCTATTGTTGGAGATAATGGAACTGGAAAAAGTTCAATTTTTAAGCTCATTGCTGGAAAGGAAAAACCTACTACTGGAACGGTATCTAAGAGGAAAGATGCAACAGTTGGCTTTTTAACTCAGATTGCTCCTACGATGAAAGAAGATATGAGTGTTCGAGATTTTTTAAGAACAGCATATGGTGATATTGCTAGACTTCAGAAAAGAATGCGTGAACTGGAAAAAATTATGGGTAATTCTGCTACTTCACAGGCGGATCTGGAAAAAGCAATGGATTCTTATGGAAAAACTCAGGATCTATTTCTTAATAAGGGCGGATATGAGGTTGAAGCAAATATTGAAAAAATGGCAGGAAACCTTAAGATTATAAAATTATTAGATCAAGAATATAATTCACTCAGTGGTGGACAGAAGACTATTGCATGTCTTGCGCATATGCTTTTGCAAAAGCCAGATATTTTGCTGTTGGACGAGCCTACTAATCATTTGGATATTCCAACTCTTGGTTGGCTTGAAGACTTTATCAAAGGATATTCAGGCTCTGTGCTATTGGTATCACATGACAGATATTTCTTGGATAGAACGATAAACAAAGTATTTGCTATTGCAAATAACAAAATTAAGACTTATTTTGGAAATTATACTCAGTATGTTGAAACTTTAACTATTGAACGTGAAGCACTGGAACAGGCTTATGTTACTCAGCAGAAAAAAATAGCTGATATGGAAGAAACTATTCGTAAGAATAGATCTTGGGGTGCTCAAAGTTCCGAAAAAGCATATAGAGTTGCAAAACAGCTTGAAAGACGTATTGACGAAATGGACAAAGTTGAAAAGCCTAAAACTGAGAAGGATATTGCTCTAAAGTTTAATCAGGATACTAGGTCTGGAAATGATGTATTAATACTTGAAGATTTGTATTTTTCTTATGATGGTGACAATATTATCCTTGATGGAGCAAGCATGGAAATTGCATATCAGGATAAAGTGTGCCTTATTGGAAAAAATGGGTGTGGTAAATCCACTGTTCTTAAGATTGTATTAGGACAGCTTGATGGATTTGATGGAAAAGCAGTTATTGGATGTAATGTCAAAATTGGTTATTTACCTCAGAATGTTTGTTTTGAAAATGAAGATATAACTATTCTTCAAGAATTTCAGAAACATTATATAGGTAATCTTACTCAAGCATATTCTACTCTCGCCTCTTTTCATTTTTATGGAGAAGAAGTTCATAAACGTATTTCTTCCCTTTCTGGTGGAGAAAAAGTAAGACTTAAATTTGCAGAACTTGTTCAAAATGATGTTAACTTTTTAGTTTTAGATGAACCTACTAACCATTTAGATGTTAGAAATCGTGAGATTTTAGAAGAAGCTTTGAACAGATTTAATGGTACGGTACTTTTTGTATCTCATGATAGATATTTCATTAACAAGGTAGCAAACAGAGTGGTTGAACTTGAAAATGGTAAATTTACCAATTACTTAGGCAATTATGATTATTACCATAAACATGCTACTATCTCACATTTGGAAGACGAAAAACAGGTAGTTATCAGAAAAGGTTCAAAAAGAGAGTAATTCAGTAACTTGTTAAAAAGTAGGGTAGCATAATTGCTACAACTATGTTACCCTGCTTTTTTGATTTCAGAATGGAGGCATTTTTTATGAAAAGAAAAGTGGAAGATTATATTAAATCTGTATTTGCTTCAAATCATGAAGTAATGTCAAATCCTACATGTTATATTTATGACTTGGAAGAAGTCACAGACAGAATAAATGAAATCAATAACTTTAAGCTTGCAAATGTTTCTTTATATTATGCAATGAAAGCTAACCCCAATAAAGATATTTTAAGACATGTCTTAGCTAATAGTGGAATTACTGGAGTTGAAATTGCATCTATTGGAGAACTGAACATTGCAAGAGCAGCTGGTCTTGAAAGTGCTTCTAAAGTACTTTTTACAGGCCCTGGAAAAACAACAGTTGAACTTAATGAAGCTGTAAAAGAAAAAATCAGATTTATTAATGTAGAGTCTGTGGTTGAAGCTATTCGCATTAATGCGATTGCTGAAGAAGAAGATATTGAAAAGGTAAATGTACTTTTAAGAGTTAATATTAATTACTTTTTAGATGGTGCTTTCGAGTATATGGCAGGAATGTCAACAAAAATGGGAATAGATCAGTCTAGATTTTATGAAGACTATGAAATTATTTCTAAACTTGATCATATTAATGTGTGTGGTTTTCACGTGTTTGCAGCAGATGGTGTACTTGATTATCAGATTTTACTTAAATATATAGACTTTGTATTTAAGTTTGTTAAAGAGGCAGAACAGGTAGTTGGCAATATTGATGTCATTGATTTTGGAGGAGGGTTTGGAATAGATTATACTAAATCAAACAGATATTTTGATGTTAAAGCATACTTTGAAGGATTAAAGTTTGCTATTGAGAAATATTCTTTTGAAAAAAAAGAATTCATCCTCGAACTTGGAAAGTATATTGTTGGTAGTGCAGGTTATTATGCTACAAGAATTGTAGATATTAAAGAATGCAAGGGAATGAAGCATATTGTAACCGCTGGTGGCGTAAATCATATGAGACTACCTATTGCTACTGATAGAAAACATCCTGTGTATGTTATAAATATGGAAATTCCCAAACTTTATAATGAACAAATCGAAGTTTCAAATGAAATTGTAGATATTGAAGGACCGTTATGTATGACGGAAGATAAAATATCATGGGATGAGCCAATCGAACATGCAAGTATTGGAGATATTGTTGTTTTGACTCAGTCTGGTGCTTATTGCTACAGCGCATCTACTCTGTGGTTCTTAAGTCATCAGTTACCGCTAGAATTAATAATTTAAGTAAGTGTAAAAATCATAAAAAGAGGGTGTCCTAAAATAGGAACCCGAAAGCCAGAAAATCCAGCTCGATAAGAGTTGGATTTTCTTTGCTAAAAATCGTCCTAAATACTGACAAATCAATACTTTAATGATATAATTCAGGTGTGAAAAATAGCGACTTTGGAGGTATAAAAATGGGATTTAAATATTATGAACAAAACCAATTAATGATACCAATGGAATGGAAAACATTGATAGATAAAGATGATATAGTATTTGTGATAAATGATTTAATTGATAATATGAATATTGATAAACTGATAGAAACATATTCACCTTTGGGAAGTAATTCATACTCTCCAAAAATGATGCTAAAAATATTAATGTATGGGTATATTAGAAAAAAGTACTCATCAAGACAAATAGCAGAAGCAGTACAATGTGACATAAAATTCATATGGTTAGCAGGAGGAAATAAGCCAACAAGAAATGTAATTAATTCATTTAGAAAAGACAAAATGAAAATCATAATGGAAGATGTATTTGTAGAATTGCTTGTAGTATTAGAAAAGAAGGGATATATAAGCACAGAAGAATACTTTGTAGATGGAACGAAAATTGAGGCAAATGCAAATAAGTACACATTTGTATGGAAAAAGGCAGTAGAAAAATATAGAGTAAAACTTCAAGAGCAAGTACACGAGTTAATGAAAGATATAGAAAATTTAAAAGAAGAAGCGATGGTAAAAGCCATCTTGCTACTAAAAAATATAATCAAATTTTCAAACCAAAAAATCCAACTCTTATCGAGCTGGATTTTCTGGCTTTCGGGTTCCTATTTTAGGACACCCTCTTTTTTATTATAAGTAGTCATATTAAAAAATTAACTAGATTAAAAATAATATTTATGAGATTAGATTAAAATCTAGCCTCTCTTTTTATCAATTTTGCATGCAATACAATTCTGCCCGTACCTGCTGCATTACTACATGTAGATAGAGTTATTATTTTGTCTTTACTACTTAAAGATACATTAAAATTATAGTTACTTCTATCCTTAATAGTATTTAAAAACTTGGTGTAGCTATTATCGTTACTAAAATGAGTGGTAATATAATATGTTTCAGGATTAATTGTGTAAATTGAGAAGACTTGCCACATGGTATTTTCAGTAGGAGTAGAAAGTCTAATAATTCTATTATATTTATTCTCATACCAGCTTTTATTTAGTACATTAAATAAATCACCAAACATGGTTTTGTTTAATCTACTATGCCCATATATAACAGTGTTTTTGTCTAAGTTTTTCATATCGTTTCTATAATCTGCAAATATCCATCCAGCTTGATTTTTAGAACCATCAAAGGCTGTATCTAGATAATCTTCATTATTCGTTGTTTGAACAACAGGGTAGTTTATATTTGTATTATTTACATTTATCCATCCGACTGTATCTTTATTTCTTTTTATTAATTCTGAAAAGTCTACATTAATTAAAGGAACTTTTATAAAATCCCAATAATCATTAGATTTATTATCAGGTGGATTTATTAGTTCGACATTAGATTCATCAGTAACCTCAGTAACATCAGTGATTTCATTTATTTCTTCGGAAATTTCTTGTGATTTATTGTTATCATATATCCATTTTATAGCAAGTAGAATAGAGAAAATTGCAGCAATAAGAGATATTATGAGTATAAAAACTGCTAATTTTTTCTTTTTTTTAGATTTGTTTAATTTAACATTTCCTTTTCTTCTTCGAGTAGGTTGCATCTGATCTGTTTCTTGTATCAATTTATATACCTCCTGAAATAATCAATATAATTATAAACTATTTTTTTGTAAATAACAAATTAAATTGTAAATATTATTAGATAAAAAAGCAAATAATATTAAAAAATAAATCTAAAATATTACATTATTATTACAAAATATGTATATAGTTATATTTAATTATTAAATTGTTTACAAAGATATTAAATGGTATATAATATACATATGAATTTAGTGTTCATTTAGAAAATAGGAGGAATATTATGAAAAAAAGTTTAAAGTTTATGCTAAGTTTTTTAATTGTGGCAATAGCAGTAATGCCATTTGTTAGTATTAATGCAGTAGAAAAACCTACTATAAGCATGAATACAGGTGGAGATTTTTATGTTGGTGAGTCACAAGAATTTACTATATCTACTGAAGTTCCTGAAGGATATGGTGATGTAATGGTACGTGGAACAGGAGGACTTAGTGATCCAAGTGCTATAGAAAAAATTGAATACTATGAAGTAAAAGATGGAAATTGGTATGAATTACCGGCCGATGGAAACTTTGGTAGTTCAGAAGGATTTAAACTTCAAAATACATCTGCTAAATTTAGAGTAACATTTAAAAAGGAAGGAGAATATTCTGCTACTTATAAAGTAGTTGGAGTAAGTGATGGCAAAACAATTGCTGAAAACACTCTAAATATTAAAGTTATAGATAAAAGTGTAAGAGATGTATCAACTGAGTCAGAATTTAATGCAGCGTTAAATGATAACAACGTTAAAACAATAAATATAGTAAAAGATTTTACTACATCTGCAAAAATAAATATTACTAGAGATGTTACTATAAATGGTAATGCTCACAAATTAACTATGAATTTAGCAGATAAAACTACATGGGGAGGACACTATGTATTACAGGTATATAGATCAAATGTAACTATTAATGATATAACTCTATCAGGTGCTAATGCTGGTCTATTAGTTAATGGAGGAAATGCTACATTAAAAGGTAAAATAGATGTTTCAAACAATGGCTTTGGAGGAATTGAACTTTCAGGAAGCAATCCTGTTATAAACTTAAGTGGAGCGACTTTAGTAAATAGCACAGAAGAATACTTAAAACCAACATTATGGATAGATCCTAAGATGGATAATGTTGTAGTAGAGTATGCTGGCTTTAAGAAAAATATTGAAGTTGATAAAGGAGATCATTTACAAACACAATATTATTTAGATGCAAAAAACACTTTAGATACTGCAGATAATCAAATAAAAGAAGAAATATCAAATGGTTCTACTATAATTAATATTGAGGTTAAAGAAAATGATGTAATAAGTGCAGAAGTATTAAACGAATTAAAAAACGGACCAGCAAGAGAAATTGTTATTAATACAGAAACCGTAACAATAAGTTTTAATACAAAAAATATAACAGACAGCGCTAGTAAAGATTTAAGCTTAAATGTTGATGTTGTAAAAGAGCAACCATTTAACAGTAATTTATTAAATAGCGTTAAATCAGATTTGTTATTTGTTGATTTAGAGTATGAAGGAGTACTTCCTAAAGATACAAAAATATCATTTAAAACAGGAAGTGAATTTAAAGTAGGAGATAAATTATATCTATATTACTATAATCCAAATAATGATAAAATTGAATTAGTTGCAGATGATATTGTAGTTGATGAAAATAATGTAGCAACAATTGAATTAGATCATGCATCTACATATATATTATCAGCAGAAAATATATCATCAGTAAATAATACAGAAAATCCAAATACATCTGACTTTACAATGTATATGGTAATAGTTCTTGGGGTAGTTGCATTATTAGGATTTGGATATGTACTTAAAACAAAATTTGTTAATAAATAAAAAATAAACTGTATATAAGGCGGAGAAATCCGTCTTTATTTTTTACTATAAAATATTATATAATTAATAAGTTTACATATATATTTTAGATAAATTTTTCTTAATTTTCTTTTAATATAGTGTATATTTATGGTATAATATATTAGATTAATTAGGAAGGAGGAATGCTAGTTTGTATAAATTAAGACTTACATATATGAAGTCAAAATCATCTATATATATACCTTCAATAGATATATGTGATGTTATATCAAAAGCTCTTATAAGAATAGGGGCAAAATTAGTATATAGTAAAAGTAGAAATGTTAAACCGGAAATAGTAAATGCTAGTACTCTTCCTATTGGAATTGAAAGTAATGGGGAAATATGTGATGTTGTTATAAAAGAACATATAGATGTAGCATATTTAGTAAGAGAAATAAATAAAACACTTCCTGTTGGCATGATAATACTAGGAGCTCAATATGTTGATATGAAAGAGGAAATAAATAAAAGAGTATATGCATCTACTTACGAAATAGAGCTTGTATATGATGATAATATGTTTTATGAAATGAATAAAAAACAAATAGAAGATATAAAAGAATGGTATAGAAGTATGTTTGAAGAATACTTAGAAGAATCTGCTATATTAGTATTAAAAAAAACACCATATAGGCAAGAAAGAATAGATATTAAACCGGACATATTAGAATATACCTTTCTTATAGATAATAGACTTAGAATAACAGTGTATACTAAAAAAGAAAGAAATCTTAATCCAGAATATATAATGTCAGGATATATAGAATATATAAATAGAGATATAAAATATAATATAAAGAGAGTAAAGATATTATACAAATAAGGAGATAGAAATGAATGTACTTATAGAAGAACCTATTAAATTTAGTAAATTTAACAAGTTAGTAAAAGATATAGAAAGTAAAGAAGAAAAATTAAGTATAATTGGACTTATAGATAGTCAAAAAGCTCACATGATATATAGCTTATATAATTATTCAAACAAATTGCCAGTAATAGTTTGTCCCAATGTATCAACAGCTAAAAAGTTAATACAAGACCTTAAATTTTATAGTAGCACAGAAATAATATATTTTCCAGCAAGAGAAATAATATATTATGATTCTGATATAGAAAGTAGAGAGATAGAAAATGCAAGGGTTTATGCTATTAATAAAATACTGGAGAATAAACCGTGTATAATAGTTACAGTAATAGAAGCAGTTATGCAAAAAATGCTTCCTAAAGAAACATATAAAAATAAAACTATCAGGTTTAAAGTTCAAAGCGAAGTATCTTTAGATGATATAATACTAAATTTAATTAATCTTGGCTATTCAAAACATGATATAGTTGAAGGTAAAGGACAGTTTGCGGTAAGAGGCGGTTTAATAGATATATATCCTATCAATAGTAATATGCCATATAGAATAGAACTTTTTGGAGATGAAATAGATAGTATAAGGATTTTTGACGTAGATACTCAAAAAAGTAATGAAAATATTGAAGGATTTGAAATTACTTTTTCTAATGAATATATAATTCCTGAAGAAAAAAAACAGTATGTTTTAGATAGTTTAAGAAAAGAAATTAATAAAGATAGTTTAAGTAATAATTTAAAAGACAAAATAAAAGAAGATATAGAAAAAATAGAAGAAAACGGATTTGATAAATGTATATATAAATATTTTGAACTTATTGTAAACGAAGGAGCTACACTGCTAGACTATTTGGAAGATAGAGTAATATACTTTGATGAGATTACAAGATGTTTAGAAAGATCAAAAGCCATAATTCAAGAGAACGATGAATCTCTAAAGATAATGATAGAGAAAGAACAAGTACATCCAAAATATGCTTTTAGATACATGAACTTTGAAGATATAGAATTAAAATATAACAATCTACTTACAGTTTATTTAGATAGAATAAACAAAGATAGAAATTTGCATGCGAAGAGAAAAGAGTACAGCTTTAGCTGTAGGGAGGTAAACTTTTTTCGTAGCTCAATGGATGTACAAATTAACGAGGTTAAAAGATATTTAAATGGAGAAAATTTAGTTGTATTGGTTTTTTCTACTTTAAAAAAAGTAGAAACTATAAAAAATGCATTAATAGATAATGGTATAAGAGTAAAACAAGTATATTCATTAGATGAAATAGATTCAAACGATAGAATGTATGCATATATGTTAAATGGAATAGTTTCATCTGGATTTATATATGAAGATATGAATATTGTATTGCTTGCAGAAGATATATCAGGAACTAACTTAAAAAACAATAAAAAGAAATCTAAAGACTTTTTAGGTGAAATGTTAAACTCCTACAATGATTTAAATGTAGGAGACTTTGTCGTGCATCAAACTTATGGAATTGGTAAATATTTAGGAGTAGAGACAGTTGAAACATACGGAATAGTAAAAGATTATATAAAGATTGAGTATAAAGATGGAGGTATTTTATATGTTCCTGTTACATCTTTAGAATATATTAAAAAATATGTATGTGATGATGGTTTTACTCCTAAAGTAAATAAATTAGGTACTAAGGAATGGGAAAGAACCAAATATAGAGTAGGAAAACACATAAAAGATATTGCCAAAGATTTAATAAAATTATATGCAAAAAGAGAGCAAGCAGTAGGTTATGCTTTTCCTGTAGATACTCCATGGCAAAATGAATTTGAATCTGATTTTGAGTATGAATTAACAGACGATCAAAAAAGATGTATTGAAGAAATGAAAAAAGATATGGAATCTTCTAAACCCATGGATAGACTTTTATGTGGCGATGTTGGATATGGTAAGACAGAAGTTGCAATTAGGGGTGCGTTTAAAGCTGTTATGGGTGGAAAACAAGTTGCATACTTAGTACCAACAACAGTTTTGTGCCTTCAGCAATATAATGTATTTAAACATCGTATGGAAGATTATGGAATAAGAGTAGAGATGCTAAGTAGATTCAAATCTGCAAAAGAACAAAAAGAAATACTTTTAGGTTTAGAATTAGGGAGTATTGATGTTGTAGTTGGCACGCATAGATTACTGTCAAAAGATGTTAAATTTAAAGATCTAGGTTTTTTAATAATTGATGAGGAACATAGATTTGGTGTAGAGCATAAAGAAGCAATTAAAAAATACAGAACGGGTGTAGATGTACTTTCTATGACAGCAACACCTATACCAAGAACGCTTCATATGTCTATGATAGGAATTAGGGATGTATCTGCAATATTAGAGCCTCCATTGGAAAGAATGCCTGTTCATACCTATGTTTTGGGCTATGATGAAACTGTGGTAAAACAAGCAATAGAAAAAGAATTAGATAGAGACGGTCAGGTGTTTTATCTTAATAATAGGGTTGATAATATAGATGAGATAACAGATAAAGTACGTAGATTAGTTCCTTATGCAAAGGTTGAATATGCACATGGTCAAATGTCGTCTAAGCAAGTTGAAGATATAATGTTAAGATTTATGGATAGGGATATAGATGTTTTAGTTTGTACTACTATATTAGAATCAGGAATAGATATACCTAATGCTAATACTATAATTGTAGAAAACGCAGATAAATTAGGACTTGCTCAGCTTTATCAAATAAGAGGAAGAGTTGGAAGATCAAGTAGACTTGCTTATGCATATATTACATACAATAAGAAAAAGACAATATCAGAGGATGCAGAAAAAAGACTTGTAGCAATTAAAGATTATACAGAATTTGGAAGTGGATTAAAAATCGCATTAAGAGATTTGGAAATAAGAGGAGCTGGGAATTTACTTGGAGCAGAACAACATGGACATATAGCTGATATAGGATATGAAATGTACTCTGCTATGCTAGAAAGAGCTATTAACGAAGAAAAAGAAGCACTTAATAGTAATAAAGCTGGTAATTTAAATGAATCGGATTATTTAACTAATGATGTAAAAATATCTATTGATGTATCGGCTAATATTCCTGATAAATATATATCAAATTCTTCGATTAAAATTGAAATGTATCAAAAATTATCCAATGCCAATAATGAAGAACAATTGAGAAATGTAACTTTAGAATTAATAGATAGATTTGGAAATATGCCAAAAGAAGTAGAAAATTTAATTTCTATTATTGAAATAAGAAACATATGTAGAGAGCTTAAAATAACAGAAATGAAATCTAAATGTGAACATTTTGTGATATTGCCATATAACTTAAAATTCAGGTTGACAAAGGGTGAAAAACATGATATATTGCTAACTATTAAAACGACTTTAAAAGATATGCTAAAAAGTCGAAGCTTAAATATGGAAGAGGGGAAGATTTAAAATGAAGAAAAATAACGTGGAAGATATGATTAAACCAGAAGAAGATGCAGTAGAAGTTAAAGCATCTAAACAGAAAAAAGTAAAAGAGCCAAAGGTTGCCAAAGCAGGAAGTGATGTAAAAATAATTATAGGTATTGTTGCAGGAATGATAATAATATGCGCAGCATTAATATTCTATTACTTCTTTGGTATAAAAAATCAAGTAGTTGCAACTTATGAAGGTGGAAAAGTTACAAGGGGAGAATATGAAATTTATTATAAATTATTTGAACCAATGCTTACATATTATGGATATGATGAAGAATCAATAAAGACAGAAGTATTAAATAAAGTTGTTATTGATAAAGTTGTTTTAGAAAAAGCAAATAAAGACGGTGTAAAAATCTCAGATGAAGATAAAAAAGAAATAGATGATTTATTTGAAGATGAGGAAGAAGTAGCAACTTATGTAGAACAAGGAATAGATCCAGAGAGAATGAAACAAATATATTATGATGATGCTTTAATTAATACATATATTGAAAAACTTACAAATGAAGCTACAGAAGAAACGATAAAAGCATTTATAGATGAAAATGAAGGCGAAAAAGCAAACTATAATAAATATAACACAAGCTATATTCTATATTCAAACCAAGGTGAAGATGGCGATTTAGAGAAGGTAAAAGAAAATGCACAAGCTACATTAGATAGAATTAAAAAAGGAGAAGGATTTGCTACTGTAGGTGAAGAGGTTTCAGCAGCTGATTCTACAAATATACAGTATGGTGCAGAATATTCTGTATATTTAAATGGAACATCAGTTGAGTCATTTGAAGAAGCGGTAAGAGGATTAAAAGCAGGGGAGACTACTCAAACTCTAGTTGAATCTGAAGAATATGGTTATTTTATAATTACTGTTAATTCAATAGAAGAGAATGCTAGGATAAATGGTGAAGATGCAGCTGATAACTATGTAAATGAACTTCTTGCTAGTTGGCAAAAAGGTGCTAAAATAGAAGCTAAAGATAAAAAAATAGATAAAATAGCAGAATCTTTACAAACTACTACAACAGCATCATAATATAGAGGTGAAAAATGATAGTAACCAGTAAAACTAATAACATTATAAAATATATTTTTAGTTTGAAAAATAAAAAATATAGAAACAAATATAATAAATATGTTATTGAGGGAATAAAAATGGTTGAAGAAATAATAAACTCAGAAGGCATAGCCCCTGAGTTTATTATTTATTCTGAAGATATTCTTAAGAGTACTACTATAGGAAATAGATTTATAGATATAATTAAGAAGTTAAATGTAAAGTATAACATAGTAGAAGTAACAAAAGAAATATTTGAATATATTTCAGATCTAGAGACACCACAAGGTGTTTTAGCAGTTATAAATAAAAATGAATATAAGGTAGATGATTTAAAAAATAGATTAGATTTAAATAGGGATGAAAAATATATAATTTTAGATAAGGTGCAGGATCCTGGAAATCTTGGAACTATCATACGAAGCGCTATAAGTTTTGGAATTAAAAACTTAATTTGCATAGAAGGAACGGTAGATAGTTTTTCTCCTAAAGTTGTAAGAAGTACAATGGGAGGAATAACAAAAGTAAATATTTTTAATATAAATGAATTTGAAATAGATAGTATGATAAACCTATTAAAACAAAATGGATATAAATTAGTCGGAACAGCATTAGATTCTAAAAACTATATAAAAGATGAAAAAATAGATAATAAAACAATATTTGTGATGGGAAATGAAGCAAACGGTGTAACAGATAAAATATTAAATAAGTGTGATAAATTTATAAAAATACCAATGGAAAATATAATGGAATCTCTTAATGTAGCAACAGCAACTAGTATAGTAATGTATGAACAATATGTAAGAGGTGTAAACGATGCCAGCTAGGTTAGAAATAAATCTTAAAAATTTAAAGAGTAATATAATAAATATAAAAGAATATATAGATAAAAGTAGCCAAGGTAAACATATAGAAATTTTAGCAATGGTTAAAGCAGACGCATATGGAGCCGGAATAGTTGAAGTGGCAAGTGTATTAGAAAAACTTAATATTAATTATCTTGGAGTTGCATATTTAAAAGAAGCAAAGCTTTTAAGAGAAAATAAAATAAAAAGTAACATAGTTGTATTTTCTGGTTTACTTCCAGAAGATATAGAAGAGGCTGTAAATACAAAGGCGTCTTATGCAATAACAAATATTGATATTGCAATAAAGTTAAATGAGGCTTGCAAAAAGTATGGGAAAAAGGCAAATATACATATAGCAATAGACACAGGTATGGGAAGAATAGGTGTTTTACCTAAAAATATAACAGAATTTGCAAAAGAAATAAAAAAGCTAGATAATTTAGAAATAGAGGGAATATTTAGTCATTTTTCAAGTGCAGATTCTGATAGATTATATACATATAAACAAAATGAAATATTTAAGGAGTGTATTTATGAATTAGATAGGGCAGGTATAAAATATAAATTTATACATATATGTAATAGTATAGGTATTGCAGAATATTCAGGATCTTACAATAATATGGTAAGACTAGGAATAGGAATGTATGGATATCTTGATAAAACTGTACTAGATAGATGTAATCTTAATTTAAAGGGTATATTTAAACTTTCTGCTCCTATTTGTGATATAAGAAAAATAGATAAGGGAGAAGCAATTGGATATTCTAAAACATATATTACAGATAAAGAGACTAAAATAGCTACTATTCAAATAGGTTATGCAGATGGACTAAATAGAAGTCTATCTAATAAATATGCTTTAACTGTAAAAGGAAAAGAAGCTAAAATACTTGGTAATATATGTATGGATATGACAATGATAGATGTTACCAATATAGACAATATAAAGGTTGGAGACTATGTTGATTTGTTTGATTTTGAAGATGATAAGTTAAATCAAATAGCAAATATTTGTAAAACTATTAATTATGAAATCATATCAACTATAGGAAAAAGAGTAGATAGGATATACATAGAATAATAAATTATAAATTTGACTATTTTATTTTAAAATGGTATAATATATGTTGTATGGCGCAGTATTCTAGTCAAAACACTATTTGAAGATGGGCCTAAAAATCCATTAAAAGGCACATATTAGCGGCTTGTATATATGCTTTGGTCGCCCAGACTGGGGTGTATGTATGAGTTTTTAGAAATTAAGGTGGATTTGTAATGGCATACAAAAGCACTGCCTTTTTTTCAGCTCACGTTTTAAGTTATTTCTCTATTTAAAACGTAACCATATATATAGAGAGTACTATATATATTGTAGCCTGTCGTGAGTGAATATACGGGATAGAAAGTTCATATATAATCCTCTTAGGCCATGTGGATTATATATCTGTTTCTTGAAATTATATTTGCAAAAGCGGATAAAGATAGTTTAAGTTTTGTTAGGGAAAACCTCTAGACTGTAACATATAATGTTGATATATTAAGGATTGAAGTGTGGTCTCAGTGGTAATCGAGTAACTAATCAGGTGACTATTAGTCGATTGTTTTAAAGGGAAACCGCTATAAGGTAACTAGTAGTAACGATCGGGGAAATCCAACTTGACCTTAAGCCGCAAAATTTACTTAGTATATTGCCATAACATATATAGTATAAATAGAAATGATGAGGTAAAATGAAAGATAGTAATAAATGGATTATTAAAACATTTGTGATTACATTTATGCTTTCAATAATATTTAATGGAGTATCTAACGCACTACTAAGTAAAATTAATATAGTTATAGCGTTCCTAGTATTAATTGTTATAATTGGTATAGGAATATTTTTTGATATGATAGGAATGGCAGTTGCAACTTGTGAAGAAGCTCCATTTCATGCAAAAGCAGCTAAAAAACACAAAGGCGCAAAAGAAACTATTAAACTTATACGTTCTAAAGAAAAAGTTACCAGTATATGTAATGACGTAGTAGGTGATGTATGTGGTATAGTTAGTGGTTCACTTTCTGCCCTTATATCTGTTACTTTAAGTAATACACTTGGTATTAATACATTTATAATTACACTTGTTGTAGGAGGCGTTGTAGCATCGTTGACAGTGGGTGGTAAAGCAATTGGAAAGAAGAAAGCAATAGATAATTGCAATGAAATAATGTACTTTGTAGGTAGCGTAGTTCACATATTTGCTCCTATAAAAGCAAATAATGAAGTAGATAGAAAGAAAGTAAAAAAATAGTTCTTTAAATATTAAATATAACAATTTAATGTTTAAGAATTATTTTTTTGTTTTAAAATAAAGAAAAAATGTAAATAAATATCAAAAAGTGTCTACAAAAAAAGAAAAATGGAATGATATGATATACTAAAAATATAATAGAGAATTGAAAATTAATATTGATTTAAGTAACGTAGATAGGATTAGATGGCAAAAAGCTTCATTTTTAGCTTATGATATTGTAGATGAAAAAACATAGAGACACTTATAAATATGACATATAATATAAAAGGTAGTTATAATTCTAAAGATAAAAATAAAGATTCTATCCCATCAGGATTATTTGATTTAAGTTTTTATGAAAAAGAGCAATTGTTATTTTCTTTTACTGTTATATCTGAAAATGCAATTAGAATAGGCGAAAAAAGATTTGAACTTGATAATAAAATAGATTTGACATATATAGAAAAGATATTAGAAGGATTAGAAATAGTTAAATAGAAAAAGATTGTGTAACATAAATAAAACAGCTAATAAACTAAACATAGCTGTTTTATTATAAGAACATTACAAATAAATATGAGAGCTTGACAATATAAAGCTTAATATGTAATAATAAAGATGAAGTTTTTGTGCTAAAAAATAGAGAATTTAGTTATATTAAGTAAATAAAGTATAGCGAATTTCTTTGTATTAGGATTTATAAAATATAATGAAAAAATAAGTATATAAAGTAGAGAGGAGTATATGAAAAATGGAAGAAAAACTAAGGAAACAAAAAAGAGGAATATCGCTAATAGTATTAGTAATTACAATAATAGTCATGATAATATTGGCAGGAGCAATAATACTAACATTAAATAATAGCGGAATAATAGGAAGAGCAGAAGAAGCAAAAAATAAAAGTGATATAGCAAGTGTAAAAGAATTAGTTGCAGTTGTTCAGCTAGAATGGAATTTAATGTCTGAGGAAGAGCAAAAACAAGAAACTAATAATACCGGAAAATTTTCTGACTATGCAAATAAAAAGTTAGAAGAGGCGGGAATAAAAACTGGAAACGAAAACGGAGCATATATTGTAACAGATGAGGGGACTGTAAATACAATATATAAGGAAAAAAATATGACATATAGTATAATAATTCCAGAAGATTTTGTTTACATAGATGGCACTAAAGATACAGGTATAGTAATTCAAGATAAAAATGGTAATGAATTTGTATGGGTCCCTGTTGAAAATTTTTCTGATTTTGTAAGAACTGAGTGGTCTGATAATAAACCAGTATCTGGCTTAAATTCTGCTTATATTGAGCCTGCAACAAATGTGTGTACAGATTATGAGTTTGGTAGTGGCTGTAGGGATGGAGCTACTGTAACATTATCAGAAGATAATGATTTAACAGGAGAATATGCTGAGTATGCTGCAATGAAAACTAGTGTACAAAAATATAAAGGCTTTTATATAGGTAGATATGAAACAGGTACTAATGTTGAAAGAACAGATAAATCAAATGGTACAACAGATGTAGTAGTAAAAAAAGGAGCATATGTATATAACTATGTAGGCTGGGGACCAACAAGAATATCAACAACAGGAGATGTAATAGATTACTGGGATGAAACAACAAATCAAGGGAAGGGCGCAATAGAATTATCAAGAAATATGTATAGTGGTAATAAAGCTATAGTATCAACATTATGTTACGGAGTACAATGGGATGCCGTTTTAAGATTTTTATCTACAGATGTGAATGTTACTGATTCAAGTGACTGGGGGAATTATAAAGATTATAATAGTAGTGTTAGTAGTGAAAAACAAGTAGATGGGGCAGGTACATTGCAAAAAACAGGAAGTAGTGAATATTGGAAAGCTAAAAACATATATGATATAGCTGGAAATATATATGAAATAACTATGGAAATGAGTTCAAGTATTATAGCAACAAGAGGAGGTTTTTATAATTTAAATAAAGGAGGAGCAGATGGAGGAGCATCAACTAGATATGGTTCATTTAGCAATGAAGCAAGTTCGAGTACTGGTTTTAGAATAGCTTTGTATTTAATATAATAACTTAATGTATATAAATAAAAATAAAGTAATCATTGTAATCTTTTTAAATATATAGTATAATACTAAGCGTAGTAGTTTAGAGGATATTTGTAGTAATAACCTGTAAGCCATAAGCAGTTTATACTATATATTTTTATATATTTATGACTTAGATGTTATTATTACACCCTTTTAACTACTATTAAATTAGTATTTAGGAGGAATTTTTATGTTTAAAGTTTTTGAAACAGAATATGCAGGAAAAAAACTTGTGATTGAAACTGGTAAAATGGCAGGGCTTGCGAATGGCTCTTGTATGGTAAAGTATGGTGACACAGCAGTACTTGTAAATAGTACGATGTCAAAAGATCCAAGAGATGGTATAGATTTTCTGCCACTTTCAGTTGACTATGAAGAAAGATTGTATGCTGCAGGGAAAATACCAGGAGGTTTCTTAAAAAGAGAAGGAAAGCCTAGTGATAAAGCAATACTAGTATCTAGAGTTATAGATAGACCTATGAGACCTTTATTTCCAAAGGATTATAGAAATGATACTGCTATAAATGCGATAGCTATGGCAGTAGATCCTGATGTGCTTCCTGAAGTGCCAGCTATGATAGGAGCAGCTGTATCATTATTAATATCTGATATACCATTTACAGCAGTTGTAGGTGCTATAAAAGTAGGATTAGTAGATGGTAAAATAGTGTTAAATCCAAGTTTAGAAGAAAGAGAAAAATCAGATTTAGATTTAACTGTTGCAGGTACAGATACAAAGGTATGTATGATTGAAGCAGGAGCAAATGAAGTACCAGATAATGTGATGCTTGAAGCAATAAAAGAAGCACATAAAGAGATTATAAAGCTTACAGATTTTATGAAACAAATTCAAAAAGAAGTTGGAAAAGAAAAAGCACCATATAAATCATTTGAAGTACCAGAAGAATTATATAATGAAATATATAACGAATTTAATCAGAAAGTATATGAAGGAATGCAAACTACAGATAAAACTATAAGAGATGAAAACATTGATAAAGTAATAGAAGAAATAAAAGAATGGTATATATCAAAACATTCTGAAGAAGAATATGAAAGTGTTAAAAAAGATATTGCAGAAATAATATATAGACTTGAAAAGAAAAATGTTCGTAAAATGGTTAAAGAAGAGCATAAAAGAGTAGATGGAAGAGGAATGACAGAGATTAGACCTTTATCATGTGAAGTAGGTCTTCTTCCAAGAGTACATGGTAGTGCCCTATTTAATAGAGGACAAACACAAGTATTATCAGTTGTAACTTTAGGTCCTAAATCAGATGAACAAAGCTTAGATGGACTTGATGAAGAAACATCAAAAAGATATATTCATCATTATAACTTTCCACCATATAGTGTAGGAGAAGCAAGACCAACTAGAGGACCTGGTAGAAGAGAAATAGGGCATGGAGCACTAGCTGAAAGAGCTTTAGTTCCAGTACTTCCAAGTGTTGAAGAATTTCCTTATGCTATAAGAGTAGTATCAGAAGTTTTAAGTTCTAATGGTTCTACTTCTCAAGGAAGTGTTTGTGGTTCAACTCTTGCACTTATGGATGCAGGTGTGCCTATTAAAACTCCAGTAGCAGGAATATCAACAGGACTATTCACTGAAAATGGTGATACATCTGATTATGTAATGGTTACAGACATTCAAGGTATAGAAGATTTCTTTGGAGATATGGATTTTAAAGTTGCAGGTACAAAAAATGGAATAACTGCTATACAAGTAGATATAAAAATTGATGGTCTTACATATGAAATAATAGAGGAAGCTTTTGCTAAAACTAATGTAGCAAGACAATATATTTTAGACGAAGTAATGTTAAAATGTATAGATGCACCAAGAAAGGAAGTATCTAAATATGCTCCTAAGATAGTTAATATGAAGATAGACCCAGAGAAAATAAGAGATGTAATCGGCAGTGGAGGAAAAGTCATCAATAAAATAATAGAAGATACAGGAGTAAAAATTGACATAGAGGAAGATGGAACTGTATTTATTTATGGAACAGATAAAGCTATGTTAGACAAAGCATATGAAACTATACAAGGATTAACAAAGGATGTTGAAAAAGGCGAAGTATATATGGGTAAAGTAACAAAATTATTTCCTTTTGGAGCATTAATTGAAGTATTACCAGGAAAAGAGGGAATGTTACATATATCTAAAATTTCTTCAGAAAGAATTGAAAAAATAGAAGACGTTTTAGAAGTAGGTCAAGACATATTAGTTAAAGTAATAGATATCGATAAAGAGCAAGGTAAATTTAGTTTATCAGCAAAAGATGCCCTAAATTAAAGGTGGTTAAAAATATATGGAAGTATATGCATTTGTAGGCCCTAGTGGTACAGGTAAAAGTCATCATGCTCAAGAGGTAGCAAACGAAAATGGAATAAATTATATAATAGATGATGCTATATTAATTTATAAAAATAAAGTAATAGCGGGTAAATCAGCCAAAACAGAACCTACAAAGATAGGATCTGTTAAATCAGCTATATTTAATGATGTTGCTAAATGCGAATTAATGAAAAGAGCCATAAAAAGTAGTAAACCAGATAAGATATTAATTCTCGGCACGTCAGATGGAATGGTAGAAAAAATAGCTGAAAATTTAAATCTTCCTAAAATTAAAAAAACAATATATATTGAGGATGTAGCAACAAAGGAAGAAATTGAAGAAGCTAAAAGAGTAAGAAAGGTTGAAGGTAAACATGTTGTACCAGTTCCAACTCTAGAAATAAAGGAACAATTTTCAGGGTATTTTATGGATCCTTTAAAAATATTTGAAAAAAAGGATAAAAAATTCCATGAAAAGAGTATTATAAGACCAACATTTAGTTATCTAGGTAATTTCTATATATCAGATAAGGTTATAAAAGATGTTATTAATTATTCTACCAAAAATATTAATGGAATAACTAAACTGTCTAGAATTAATATTGAGAAGTTTATAGATGGTATTAATTTGTATATTGATATAAATGTACTATATGGATATAGTATACCTAAGGTTTCTAAAATTCTTCAAAATACTGTTACACAAGAATTAGTATATGCTACAGGAATAAATATATTTGGAATTAATGTAAGGGTAAAAGGTATAGATATAGCTAAAAAATAACTTTTACTATTGATTGAGTAAGTTATGTTGTAGAAAAAGGAATAGCATGGAAACAATGGATTAATTCGGAATATAATACACTAGGATTAATAACAGGATATGATGAGTCTAGAGATATAACTTATGTTGGAACTAATAATGCAGAAAAAATCATATATTGTGATGCTAGTGTTATAACTTATTCTGATGTAATCGTTATAGATGATTATACTTTAAAATAATGTAATACAATTGTTTAAATATATAATATAGAGAACATTATTATTTTGTGATATCTCATAAAATAATTAATTGACACTATATATTGTATATGATAAAATACGTAAATATAAAGTATAAGTGTAGGAGGTATAGTTATGGATTTTATGGATAAAGTAACTGAAATATCAAAAAAAGTAGGAGCAGGAGCAGAGAAAACATATAAAGCAGTTGCAGATAAATCTGGGAAAATAATAAAAGAAACTCAAATGAGAGTAAAAGCAAATGATAAAGAGGGTGAAGTTGAAGAAATATATTATGAAATAGGAAAAACTGTTTATGATATGTATAAAAAAGGTGAAGATGTAGGTGAGATATTTACCAAAACATGCAAAAAATTAGATAAATTACATAAAGAAATAGACGAAATGGAAAAACATATGCTTTATTTAAGAAATCTTAGAAAATGCGTAAATTGCGGAGAAGTTATAGAGCTTGATAATAAATATTGTCCAAAATGCGGAGATAAACAAAAAACAATTAAAATAAAAGAGGAAAAAGAACCAGAAGAAGTTACCCCAGTAGATAGAGTTTGTTCTAAGTGTGGTAAAATAGCATTAGATGATGAAAAATTCTGTACAAATTGCGGTAATAAAATATAAAATGGAGACAATATGAGTGATAACAAACAGAAAGAACAAAGTAAAAAAAGAATAAAGATTAATTTTCTAGATATTCTAACTTTAGTTGTAATAGTATTAATTTTAGTAATATATGCTCCTAAAGCAGTAAGTCTTTATTCAGAAAGCAAAGAAACAGCAAATGAATCTAATAATGCAAATGTTGTAGAATATCCTTTAGAAGTAAAAATATCAGAAGAAGATACAGAATTCTTTATAAATTTCTTTAAAGAGTATGCTCTAGGAATAACGGCAGGCGTTGACTTTTTAGATGGCATATCTGAGAATGAAATGATAGATTTTTGTAGGGTATTACTTAGTGAAAAATACTCATCATCAGGAGTTATTTCAAAAACATCTATGGATGCATTATTAAAAGAGTATTTTGATGTTTCAAATATTAAATATGAGGATTTAGGATACAAATCTTTAGCAGTGTATAAAGATTATGAGGCTTTAAAAGTATTTAATATAACTAAACTTATGCAGTTAGAAAAAGATGGTGATACATATATTGCTTATGTTGATTGTATAGATAAAAATAAAGTAACAGATGGAACGTATAAAAAAGAAGATATTGAGGATATATATATCTTTACACTAAAGAAAATAACAACTGAAGATACAAATAATAATGATAATTCTAGTTCAAACACAAGATATGTAATTAAAAAGGTTGAAAAAGAAAATAATTATGATAATATAAAAGATAATGAAAATAGTGAGACTAAAAATTAAATAGAAGGGACTGTTTTTAAATGCTACAAGATATAATACGAGGAGATATAGATTATGCAATGAAAAACAAGGTCCTTTTCACCCTTAAAAATAAATTAAATATTTAGAATAAAAACCAAGGTTAATTTGAAAATTAGCCTTGGTTTTTGGCATATATAAATAGGAGTAAAGGAAGGAGAATAAAATATGGAAAGAAAGTATATTTTTGTAACAGGTGGAGTTGTATCAGGTCTTGGTAAAGGAATAACAGCAGCTTCTATTGGAAGAATTTTAAAATCTAGGGGAATTAAGGTAACTATACAAAAATTTGATCCTTACCTTAATATAGATCCTGGAACTATGAATCCTTGTCAGCATGGAGAAGTGTTTGTAACAGATGATGGCCTTGAATGTGACTTAGATTTAGGACATTATGAAAGATTTATAGATGAAAGCTTAAATAGGTATAGTAATATTACAACAGGAAAAATATATATGCAGGTATTAAATAAAGAAAGAAAAGGAGAGTATCTTGGAAAGACAATACAGGTAATACCTCACATAACTAACGAAATTAAAGACACAGTATACAAGGCAGGAGAAATTTCAGAAAGTGAAGTAGTTATAACTGAAATTGGAGGAACAGTAGGAGATATTGAATCACAACCTTTTTTAGAAGCTATTAGACAGATAAGAACAGAAAAAGGTAAGGAAAATGTATTGTTTGTTCATGTTACACTTATACCTTATTTACCCAAATCCGAAGAACTAAAATCAAAGCCGACTCAACATAGTTGTAAAGAACTTATGAGTATAGGAATAATTCCAGACATAATTGTAGCTAGGACAAGCTATCATATGGATAATGATATGAAAGAAAAAATTTCTTTATTCTGTAATATAGATAAAGAAAATGTTATAGAGAATTTAGATGTTGACTCTATTTACGATGTTCCACTGATGTTTGAAAAGCAGAACGTTGGAGAAATAATTTGCAGAAGATTTAAAATAAAATGTGGGAAAACCGATTTGCAGGATTGGTATAATGCATGTATCCCATCAAAAAAAGCGGATAAAGAAATAGAGATAGCCTTAGTTGGTAAATATGTATCACTTAAAGATGCATATATATCTGTTTATGAATCATTGAAACATGCTGGAAATGCTAATAATGTTAAAGTCAAAATACGTTGGATAGACTCAGAAGATATTGAAAAGCAAAGTGCAAAAAAATTACTTTCAAATGTAAATGGAATTCTAATTCCTGGTGGATTTGGAAATAGAGGAATAGAAGGTAAAATAGAAGCAATAAAATATGGAAGAGAAAATAATATTCCTATACTAGGCATTTGCCTTGGAATGCAAATGATGTGTGTTGAATTTTTTAGAAATGTAGTAAATATAAAAGATGCAAACAGTCTAGAATTTGATGAATATACTAAAAATCCTGTAATAAATATTATGGATGAGCAAGTTGATATTGAGAATAAAGGTGGAACTATGAGACTTGGAAAATATCCTTGTGTATTAGACATAAATACAAAATCATATGAGGCGTATAAATGTAACATGATACATGAAAGACATAGACATAGATATGAGTTTAATAATGATTATAGAAAACTGGCTTTAAAAAATGGACTTATTATAGCTGGCACCTCTCCAGATAGTAAACTAGTTGAAATAGTAGAGTTAAAAAATCATCCTTGGGCAGTGGGTGTACAATTTCACCCAGAACTTAAATCAAGACCTAATAGACCACATCCTATATTTAGAGAATTTGTTGAGGCAGCAAAAAAATACGCTAAGTAATTTATAATATACTTATAAACCAAGAAAAATTATTTTATATAATCTTCTTGGTTATATTTTATTATTAATACCAAATAGCTTTATTGACAAAAAGAACATATGTTTATATAATATAAATAGGTGAAATAAAGTGGATAGAAAGATATTACATATAGATGTAAATAATGCTTTTTTATCATGGACGGCTATAGACATGTTAGAAAAAGGAAGTAAGATAGATATACGAAATATTCCTGCAGTAATAGGGGGAGATGAAGCAGCTAGAAGAGGAGTAGTTCTTGCTAAAAGTAATATTGCCAAAAAATATGGAATAGTTACGGGAGAAACAATATATAAGGCAAGAAAAAAATGTCCTAATTTGAAAGTTTTTTTAGGAAGTCATTCAAGATATCATGAATATTCAGATAAACTGTATAATTTATTGCTAGAGTATACAGATAAAATAGAAAGATTTTCCGTAGATGAATGTTTTTTAGATATGACAGAGTATTTAATGGGAAGAGATATATTAACTATAGCAAAAGAAATAAAAGATAGAGTGGAAAAAGAGCTTAAGTTTACAGTAAATATTGGTGTTTCAGAAAACAAGGTACTTGCTAAAATGGCATCCGACTTTGAAAAACCTAATAAAATACATACACTATATAAAAATGAAATAAAGAAGAAAATGTGGCCTTTAGATGTAAAAGAATTATTTATGCTTGGAAGAAAAACGGTACCTAAATTAAACAGTTTAGGCATATATACAATAAAAGATATAGCCCTAAAAAACTTAGAATATATGGTAAAAAAATTTGGAACCCATGGAAAGACTATGTGGGAATATGCAAACGGGATAGATAATTCAGAAGTTATATATGTTAAAGAACTACCTAAAAGTATAAGTCATTCTATGACACTTATGAAAGATACTTCTAATTTACAAGAATTAAATAAAGTGCTTTTAGAATTAACAGAAAAGGTAGCATATAGATTAAGAAGATGTAATTTATATGCAACAACAGTTACTATTCAAATTAGAACAAAAAACTTTGAAAATTATACAAAACAAAAAAAGCTTAGCAGATCAACATCTGTTACTAAAGAAATATATGAAGAAGCTAAAAAATTACTTAAAGAAGCATATAAAGAAAGGGAGCTTAGATTAATTGGGATAGGTGTAGGCAATTTGATAGATACAAGTGTAAATTACCAAACATCTATATTTGATACAACGCCTGATTCAAAAATACATAACAAATATGAAAAGATAGACAAAACATTAGATGAAATAAAAAATAAATATGGAAGTAGTAGTATTACGCTTGCAGGTAAAATGTAAAAGTTTTTGGGTTTGAATACAAAAACTATTGAAAATATATACTTTTTTGCATAAAATATAAATAATTAAAACTAAATAAAGGAGTATATATTGGAAAAATTAAATAAAAATGAAAAAGTAGATGATTTAAATATAAATGGATTAAGATTAATACAGAATAAAGAATATTTTATGTTTGGAATAGATAGTGTGCTTTTAGCAAGCATTGTTAAATCAAATTCAAGTTCAAATATAATTGTGGATTTTTGCACAGGTTCAGCAGTTATACCAATATTACTTACAACAAGAGTAAAATATAAAAAAATAATAGGTATAGAACTTCAAAAAGAAATGTATGATTTAGCTATAAGGAATATAAATTTAAATAATCTTAAAAAAGATATAGACTTGTTAAATAACGATATAAAAGAATATAAAGAGATATTAAAGTATATAAAAGAAAATGTAGATAAATCAGGAAATGTAGATGTAATTGTTTGTAATCCACCATATAAAGAAGTTGGAACTGGAATAATAAACGAAAATAATGTAAAATACATAGCACGACATGAAGAAAAATGTAAATTGGAAGATATATTTTTAGCTAGTAGTAAACTCCTTAAAACTAAAGGAAAGCTATATTTAGTACATAAACCTGAAAGACTTGCAGATTTAATCTCTATAGCTAGAGAATATAATTTAGAGGTGAAAAATATAACAATGCTTCAGCCATCTTTAAATAAAAAACCAAGTTTAGTACTATTAGAGTATGTAAAAGATGCAAAAAAAGGTTTAAATATGTCAAAAGTTATACTAGAATTTGATGAGACAGGAAATTATTCTAAACAAATAAAAGAAATATATAGGATGGAAGAAAATGAGTAGAAATAAAACAAAAAATAAAAATATGGAAAAAAACAAGATAGAAAAAGGAAAGTTATATGTTGTTGGCACCCCAATTGGTAACATTAAGGATATAACACTAAGAGCATTAGATGTATTAAAAAATGTAGATATAATACTAGCAGAAGATACAAGGCAAACACTTAAACTTTTAAACTATTATGAAATATCAAATAAATTAATAAGCTATCACAAATTTAATGAAAAAGAAAAGTTAAATGAAATAGTTAATATGCTAGGAGAAGGAAATAGTATGGCGCTAGTATCCGATGCTGGTATGCCTATACTTTCAGATCCTGGACAACCTTTAGTTATGAAACTTATAGAAAGTAATATTAATGTAGAAGTAGTACCAGGTCCTACAGCTTTGACGACTGCAATAGTATATTCAAATATTCCTACAGATACATTTGTATTTGAAGGCTTTTTACCTGTAAATTCTAGAAGAAGAAAAGAAAGATTAAATTTAGTAGCAGAAGAAAAAAGGACTATGATATTTTATGAAGCACCTCATAAACTTCTTACTACATTAAATGATTTGTATAAAAAAGTGGGAGATAGAAAAATATGTTTGCTTAGAGAACTTACTAAAATTCATGAAGAAAGAAAATATATAACAATATCTTCCGCTATATCTGAAATTCAGCTAAATGGAATTAAAGGTGAAATTGTATTTATTTTAGAAGGAAAAACTGAAAATAATGAAGATGTTGCATTGCTAGAAAGTAGCAAATCTAATATAGAATTAGTAAAAGAATATATTAATGCAGGACTTAATAAAAATGATGCGATAAAGAAAGTTGCAAAAGAAAGAGGACTCACTAAAAACGAAGTATATATGGAGTGTGTAAACGAAAATGAATAAAGAAGAATTACAAAGATTAGACAATATGTTAAAATATGAAAATGAAGCATATGAAAAAGGATATAAATATATATGCGGAGTTGATGAAGCTGGCAGGGGACCCCTTTGTGGACCAGTAGTTGCAGCAGCCGTTATATTAAATAAAGATGCACATTTAGAGGGAGTAAATGATTCAAAAAAACTATCTGAAAAGAAAAGAGAAAAACTATTTGATGATATAATGCAAAATGCGGTAGCAGTTGGTATAGGTATATCAGATGTAGAAGTAATAGAAGAAATAAATATATTGAATGCTACTAAAGAGGCAATGAAAGAAGCAATAAATAATCTAAGTATAAAACCCGATTTCATACTTATAGATGGAAACCAAAATATATCTATAGATACTGATAGAAAAACAATTATATCTGGAGATGCATTAAGTGAGTCAATTGCTGCTGCTTCTATAATAGCTAAAGTTACAAGGGATAGAATGTTAAGAGAATATGATAAAGAGTATCCAGAGTATGGATTTGCTAAACATAAAGGCTATGGAACAAAACAACATATAGAAGCTATAAAAAAATATGGACTTACTAAAATCCATAGACCAAGTTTCTGCGCTAAAATTATTAATGGCTAAATTTAAGTTTGAAATCGAACTTCATTTGACATAAAAATTAAAATATGGTATAATATTACAGGATTTATATAAAAACAACTCTAAAAAAATTTTTTAGGAGGGTTACTTAATATGGTAACGGTTGAAGAATTAAGAAATAAAATTAAAGATTTTACTCAAAAAAGTCCTAATGTAACTGATAGTTTTAATCCAGAGTACAAAGAATATTTAGCAAAATGTGCAAAACTACTTGAAATCGATTTTGAGTTATCAAGCCTTGATAGAGAAGATAAAGATGAATATTATTATCAATCTCTAGAAGAAATACATAAGAAAATTGGAAGATTAATAAAAATTTAAGAAAGAAGTCACGTATTAACGTGATTTTTTTCTTTATAAAATTAATTGACAATTACTTAATTATATGATAGCTTAATTTATATATTTGAGGTGATTATTTGAAAGGCGTTAATTTCAATAAAATAGATAAAGAACTAGAATTAGAAAGGGCAAATTCTAGAAAAAATAGAGTTAAAAATTTAAATTTTTCATTGATAGAGGACTGTTTGGCAGATAATTATGAGATGTTAAAAAATATATTAGTTGCGTACAATGAGCTAGAACCAAATTGGTTAAATAAATATAACGATAAAGAGGAAGAAAAACCAACAGAAATGCAAACTTTTATAGATAAAGATACTACTATAGAAGATATATTATCTGAAGCTTCTGGTGAGGATATAGTAGAGCTTGCACTATGTGTGACGATTTCAAATAGAATAGCACATAGTATAACAGATATAATGAGAAAAAAAATAAGAGAATATGCAAGTGATAGTGTAGATAAATCTTCAGAGGCTAACATTTTAAAAGGCATTAGAAGACAATTTCATTATTCAAAAAAAGACAAGCAAGGTTATATTAATTATACCCTAAGTAGAGAATGTGAATATCTAGGAATTGATGTTAATCAATTTAAAACAGATGGATTTGGAGAACTTGTAGAAGCAGAAAGTACAGCTTTTTACTTAAAAGAATACTCTCTTCAAAAGATGTTAGTAAAACTTAAAGATAGACCTGATATCAATTATGGTATAAAAGATAGTATTAATAAAAATGGAAAATCACAAAAAGCTTTTGTAATGGATTTACCATATTACGGACAGTTTGCGGTTCACCTAATGGATCCAAAATTAGAAGCGCAGGCATCAGTTAATACCCAAAATAGATTAAGTAAAAATAAGTATGTAGATGAGAGTGTATTATCTAAGAATTTAGATGAAGAGATAAATATTAATCGTAGAGCAATATTTGATCTGCTAAGTAATAAAGAATATGATCAAGTTCTTTTTGAGAAAAACAACATCATGCTAAGTAGCAATGTATCAGAAGATGCAGAAAAATTTTTAAAATCTCTTAGAGGTATGACAGAAGAAAAGCAGCTAGAGAAAATTAATGACATTGAAAAAACAAATCCGAGATATGCTCATTATTTGAAGGTAAAAGGAGCATACGATACAAGGGGTGATGGAAGATGAATGATAAGTTGTTTTGTAATATATCAAAATATGAAAAATTAAAACAAATGTTAAGCAAGATTCAGAAATGTATTGATAATAAACTATATAAAGAAGCCTATTATAAAGCTGCAGCATTACTTGAATTTGTGAATATAAATATATTAATTAAACAATTTAAAGTGAAATTAGAAGATACAAGTATAACAAACATAATCAAAGAATATCTTGACAAAGATAAAGAACTTTTTATGGCTATGCTTGGCGTTAATTCTGAGTATAATACACTAGATATGAATGAGGTAAATATGTCTGATATAGAATATTTAATCTCTAGAATTGATTATATAGTTGAATATTCAACCGAAAAATATGGAAGGCTATTTAATTAAAGAATACAAGAGATATATTAAGTTAAAAAATATATTAAACAACACTTGTAAAATTATTTTATATATGAAATAATATAAATATATAAAAAAGAAAAAATAAAGGAAAAGAGGGAAAAAATGAAAACAAGAAAAAAACAAAGGATAGGTATATCATTGATAGTGTTAATAATAACAATAATAATCATGATAATATTAGCAGGAGCAATAATATTAACATTAAATAATAGCGGAGTAATAGATAGAGCAAAAGAAGCAAAAAAGGCAAGTGACATGGCAACACTAAAAGAAGCAGCAAATATAGCATACGGAGAATGGGTACTAGCAACAGAAATGGATAATGAAACAAGAAGTGCAGAAGAATATATAAAAGACAAATTAAAAGATCAAGGTTTTAGTGATGAAGATTTAGGGCTAATATATATATCAGATGCAGGTAAAATATCAATAGTAACAGTGCCAGAAGGATTTGTGGTATCAGATATAGAAGGAGAAAATACAATAGCTGGGGGACTAGTAATATATGAAGGAAAGGAAAAAGTATCAACAGACACGGACGCAAAGACAACAAGAAATCAATTTGTATGGGTGCCAGTAGATACATCTGAGTTTACAAGGACAGCATGGTCAAATAATGCGCCAACATCAGGATTATCTTCATATTATACAGAGCCATATTCATATAATACAACAATAACAGAAACAAATGATTTAACAGGAGAATATGCAGAATATAAAAAAATGAAAGAAAGTGTAGAAAAGTATGGAGGCTTTTATATAGGAAGATATGAAGCAGGAAGTGAGACAGAAAGAACTAATGTAGCTAATGGAACGACAAACATGGTAGTAAAACAAGATGCATATGTATATAATTATGTGGGTTGGGGACCAAGTATGACATCAGCAGAAGGAGATGTAACATATAGTAGTAAAAATCAAGGAAAAGGGGCAGTAGAACTATCAAGAAATTTATATAAGTCAAGCACTTCAGTAAAATCAACATTAATATATAGTGTGCAGTGGGATGCAGTATTAAGGTTTATAGCAGATAACGAGCATAATGTAAATGATAGTACATCATGGGGAAATTATTATAATAATCCAGATAGAACATCAGTAAGTCCAAATAATCCGGCAAAAACAGGAGCACATGAAAATTGGAAAGCAAAGAATATATATGACTTAGCAGGGAATGTATATGAATGGACTATGGAAGCTAACGGTAGTAGTTATCGTATTAGCCGAGGAGATTTCTATTCCTATCTTGTTGGACCAGAAAATCGAGCTTGCTCTCGTTACGGTAATATTCCGACTAACTGCGACGTTAACTTCGGTTTTCGATTAACACTTTATATAATGTAAAACGGGTACTTATTAAGAGGTTACAAAAAATTCACAAAAAAATATACCAATTGTATTGACTTTATATGCAATTGGTATTATTATATATACATGTGTTAGCAGTCGAACAAAAAGAGTGCTAAAATTAAATGGTGATGCATATGAATTTAGATGAGAGGAAAAAAAAGATACTTACTACAATTGTTGAAAACTATATTGAATCTGCAGAGCCTGTAGCATCTAAAACCATAGCTGAAAAATATGAAAGAGAATTTAGCTCTGCTACTATAAGAAATGAAATGAAACAGCTAGAAGAAATAGGACTTTTAGAACAACCACATATATCTGCAGGTAGAGTTCCTTCAACTAAAGGGTATAGATACTATGTTGATAACCTTATGAAGGAAAATATACTTACAATGGTAGATATAGATTATATAAATAATAATATAGTAAGTTATGGTAGTATAGAAGCAACATTAGAAAATGCAGCAAATGTTATATCAAAGGTATTAAATTTACCTGCTGTACTTCACATAGAGAATAAAGATGTAATAGAAAATGTAAAAATTCTTAAAGTTTCTGATAAAATTCTTCTTATAATACTAATGTCTAAATCAGGAACAGTAAAAGATGTAATAATAAAAATAACAGATACAGTACCGGAAGATAAAATAGATGAGTTAAATAAATTACTTAATCAGAATTTAAAAGGAACTCCACTTGAGAGTTTACCTAATGTATTAAGCTCAGCAATAAATAATCAACTTAATAAATTTTCTGATATATTAAGTGCACTGGCAGTCTCTCTTAATTATGAAATAAAAGAAGATTCGCCAAATAATGTAAAAACAGATATAAAATCATTACTTGATATACCTGAATTTTCTAATACAGATAAAATGAAAGAACTACTTAACATACTTAGTACTAAAGAGATAATAAACGAAGTTATGGAAAAAATAAAAGAAGATGATGTTTCAATAGTTATAGGTAGTGAGCATCATGATGTGTTGTTAAAAGACTATAGTATCATATCTCTTGATATGGATAATTTAAATGTTAACACTAAATTAGCAGTTTTAGGACCTAAAAGAACTGATTATGCAAAAGCTATAGCTACTTTAAAATATGTTAATAATAAATTAAAAAATATATTTAGTAAAAATGAGGAGGATGTAGAAGGTGGCAGCCAAGAAAGAAGATAAAGAAATCTTAGAAGAAGATATTCAAAATATTGAAGAAGAACAAAAAGAGGAAAAAACTGGACCTCAAAAAAATTTAACTGCTGATAAGGCGGATGAATATATAGCAAAATTAAATAATGATTTAATGGAACAAAGGAAGTTGGCAGATGAATACTATGATTCTTTAAAACGTAATATGGCAGATTTCGATAACTATAAAAAGAGGATTTCTAAGGAAAAAGAATCATTACATAAAGTTATAGTAGCAGGAATAGTTGAAGATTTATTGCCAATATTAGATAATTTTGAAAATGCATTAACTCATGAATGTGTAGATGAAAAATTTAAAACCGGAATGGAAATGATATATTCTCAAATAAAAGATGTAATTAAAAAGTATGGCGTAGAAGAAATAGAGTGTATTGGCAAAGAATTTGACCCAATGTTTCATGAAGCAGTTATGCATTTAGAAGATGATAAATATGGAGAAAAAGAAATAGTCGAAATATTTAGAAAAGGATACAAAATAAAAGATAAAGTTATTAGACATGCAATGGTCAAAGTTGCAAATTAATTAAGGTAAACTCTTTTATATAATATATTTAAATTATATAAAAGCTTACATATAATAAAAAAATGAAGTATTAATAGGAGGAATTTATTATGTCAAAAGTTATAGGAATTGATTTAGGAACAACTAATTCATGTGTTTCAGTTATTGAAAACGGCGAACCAACAGTAATCCCTAATTCAGAAGGAGCAAGAACAACTCCATCTGTAGTTGCATTCGCAAAAAATGGGGAAAGATTAGTAGGTCAAGTTGCAAAAAGACAGGCAGTTACTAATCATGACAGAACTGTTATCTCTATAAAGAGAGATATGGGATCTGATAGAAAAGTAAAAATAGATGATAAAGAATATACACCACAAGAAATATCAGCAATGTTACTTCAAAAATTAAAAGCAGATGCAGAAAGCTATTTAGGAACAACTGTAACGCAAGCAGTTATCACAGTTCCAGCTTACTTTAGTGATTCTCAAAGACAGGCAACTAAAGATGCTGGTAGAATAGCAGGTCTTGAAGTTCTTAGAATTATAAATGAACCAACTGCAGCATCACTTGCTTATGGTCTAGACAAAGATGGAGACCAAAAAATAATGGTATATGACTTAGGTGGAGGAACATTTGATGTATCAATTCTAGACATTGGTGATGGTGTGTTCGAAGTATTATCTACAGCTGGTAATAATAAACTAGGTGGAGATGACTTTGATAATAGAATTATAGACTATTTAGTAGCAGAATTTAAAAAAGATAATGGAATAGATTTATCAAATGATAATATGGCTATGCAAAGACTTAAAGAAGCAGCAGAAAAAGCTAAAATTGAATTATCTTCAGTTGCACAAGCTCAGATTAACCTTCCATTTATAACTGCAGATAGTACAGGACCAAAACATTTAGATATTGTATTAACAAAAGCTAAATTCGAAGAACTAATCGGTGATTTAGTAGAATCTACAGTGGGACCTGTAAATCAAGCAATAAAAGATTCAGGACTAACATTTGATAAAATAGATAAAATATTACTAGTAGGTGGATCTACAAGAATACCTTTAGTACAAGAAACAGTAAAAAGAATAACTGGTAAAGAACCATATAAAGGAATAAATCCTGATGAGTGTGTAGCAATAGGTGCTGCAATACAAGGAGGAGTACTTACAGGAGAAGTTAAAGATTTAGTGCTTCTTGATGTAACACCTCTATCACTTGGAATAGAGACTTATGGTGGAGTATTTACAAAACTTATTGAAAGAAATACTACAATACCAGCTAAAAAATCACTAATATTCTCAACAGCAGCAGATGGCCAAACATCGGTAGAAGTTCATGTGCTTCAAGGAGAAAGAGAAATAGCCGCATATAACAAAACTTTAGGAAGATTTAGTTTGACAGGAATTCCACCAGCTCCAAGAGGAGTACCACAAATTGAAGTATCTTTTGATATAGATGCAAATGGTATAGTGCATGTTTCAGCTAAAGATATGGCTACAAATAATGAGCAAAAAATAGCAATAACAGCAAGTACAAATCTTACTGAAGAAGAAATTGATAAAGCTGTTAAAGAAGCAGAAGCTCATGCTGCAGAAGATAAGAAGAGAAAAGAAGAAGTTGAAGTTAGAAACAATGCTGATTCATTAGTATATAATACAGAAAAAACATTAAAAGAATTAGACGGAAAAATTTCTGCAGAAGAAAAATCAAAAGTAGAAGTAGAAGTAGAAAATGTAAAGAAAGCTTTAGAAGGAACAGATGTTGAAGCAATAAAATCAGCTAGTGAAAAATTAACACAGATATTCTATGAAATTTCTCAAAAACTATATGCAGAAGCTCAAGCAGCTGCAGGTCAGCAGGCAGGGGAAACTGCAGAAGGTGCAGAAAATGTAGTACATGATGCCGATTATAAAGTAGAAGATGACACAAAAGAATAATTTATTAATAATATATAATAGATATTCAAATTAGTTTTTAGGCGGGTAGGGATATATCTTTCCCGCCTGATTATTAAGAAAGGAAATATATATGAGTAAAAGAGATTACTACGAAGTATTAGGAGTTTCTAAAAATGCTACTCCAGAAGAAATAAAAAAAGCCTATAGAAAAAAAGCAAAAGAATTTCATCCGGATAGCTATACAGGTGATGATAAAAAAGCGGCTGAAGAAAAATTTAAAGAAGCTAGTGAAGCATATAGTGTATTATCTGATGAAACTAAAAAAGCACAATATGATAGATTTGGTCACGGATTTGAAAATGGAGGATTTGGATCTGCAGGAGCGGGAGGATTTGATTTCTCTGGATTTTCATCAGGTGGTATGGGATTTGATATAGATTTAGATGATATCTTAGGAAGTGTATTTGGGGGCTCTTTTGGAGGATTTGGATCTGCTCGTAAAAAGAAGGGTCCAACAAAGGGAGCTGATTTAAGATATAATATGAAACTTACTTTTGAAGAAGCAGTTTTTGGTTGTTCAAAAGAAATAAATATTACAAGAAATGAAACGTGCCCAGATTGTCATGGCTCAGGTGCTAAAAAAGGTACAACAGAAGTTAAATGTGATGAATGCAATGGAACAGGTAGAATTCAAGTAACTCAAAATACTATTATGGGTTCATTTTCAACAGTAAAAACTTGTGAAAAATGTGGCGGAGAAGGTAAATATAATCCAAGTCCTTGTGAAACTTGTTCAGGTAATGGTACTGTAAGAAAAACTAGAAAAATAGAGATTAATATACCAAAAGGTATAGATAATGGTCAAGCAATATCTTTAACCTCAGAAGGAGATGCAGGAAGGAAAGGTGGTCCTGCAGGAGATTTGTTTGTTGTAGTTACAGTAATGCCACATAAAATATTTAGAAGACGTGGAAATGATATATGTTTAGATGTAAGTATTCCTTTTGTAAAAGCTACTTTAGGAGGAAAGATTAATGTTCCAACGCTAGAAGGAGATTATGAGTTTAATATACCTGAGGGTACACAACCAGGAACTACATTTACGATAAAGAATAAAGGTGTTCCTAGCATGAGATCGCATGTTAGAGGAAATTTAGAATTTAAAGTAGAAATTGAAGTTCCTAAGAAACTTAACGACAAACAAAAAGAATCACTTAGAAGATTTGCGGAAGCTTCTAATGAAGAAGTAAATAAAAAGAAAAGTTTTTGGGAGAAAAAGTAATGGCAAGAAGATTTTTTATAGATAATAATGATATAAATATAGATGGTAATAACATTAGTGTGGTGGGTGATGAAATACACCACATTAATGTTTTACGTCATAAAAAAGGTGATTTAATAAAAATAAACAAATATATTGTTAAAATAGAAGAATTAGATGCACATCATTTAAGTGGGATAATTGATGATATAGAAGAAAGTAAACATGAAAATGCAGTTGCTCTTTCTTTATATCAATCATATATAAAAGCAGATAAGATGGAATATGTAGTACAAAAAGCCGTCGAACTTGGAATAAATAAAATAGTTCCTTTTTTATCCAAAAATTGCGTAGTTAAATTAGATAATAATGATAAATCTAAAAAGATAGAAAGATTAAATAAGATATCACTTGAAGCTTCAAAACAATGTGGAAGAGATGATGTAGTAAAAATAAATAGTATATTTAATATAAAGGAAGATGCGTTTAAAAAAGAGTTATTAACTAACGACTATATTATATTAGCTTATGAAAATAGTAATAATAATTTAAAAGAAATATTAAAAAATGTATCATCAAAAGCAAATAGCAAAATCTCTATAGGTATAGTTATAGGTCCAGAAGGAGGATTTGATAAATCAGATATTGACATATTAAAAAGTATCAATAATATATATGAAGTAAGTCTAGGAAAAAATATTTTAAGAGCAGAAACAGCTAGTTTAAATTTAATATCTATTATTAACTATGAATTTAATTTGTAAAATATATCTAAGTAAGTTAGTTATACGAAAAATTTAAGTATAACTAACTTTCTTATAGTAGTATTTTTACATATATATATAATACATAGTTATACTAAAATATATTAATGCATAATTATAGTATGAGGTGCTCTTATGAAAATAAATAATAAGATATATATGTGTATTATCGAAATATTATTATATATGTTTGTTTTTAACAATATGTATGCAGATACTTCTAATGTAAAAGATGTAAAAATAAACTCTCCATCAGCTATAGTTATTGATTCAGATAGTGGCAGGGTATTATATGAAAAAGATGGTTATTCTAGACGTAAAGTGGCAAGTCTTACTAAAATGATAACAGCTATAGTTACGATAGAAAATGTAAAGCTAGACGAAGTTGTTACTGTAAAAACACCTTCATCAAGTATAGGTGGCTCTACAGTAGGAATGAAAAAAGGAGATAAAATTACAGTTGAAGCATTAATGCATGGAATGCTTATGAAATCAGGGAATGACTGCGCATATGCACTTGCTGAGTATGTGGGTGGAAGCATAGAAAAATTTGCAGAAATGATGACAGAAAAGGCCAAAGATATAGGAGCAAAAGATTCAAGTTTTAAAAATCCACATGGATTAGATGAAGAAGGACATCATAGCACGGCTTATGATATGGCATTAATAACTAGATATGCTTTAAATAATAAAATAATAAATGATATTGTAGGAACAGATAGCATTAATGTGCAATTTGGTAAAACGGTAAAAACATTTTCTAATACCAATAGGCTTCTTAGAACATATAGTTTTGCAGATGGTGTAAAAACTGGTTTTACTAATGGAGCTAATCGTTGCCTTATATCTTCCGCTACTAAAGATGATTTAAGAGTAATTGCAGTTGTATTAGGTTCGGAGACAACAGATATACGTTTTAATGACTCTAAAGCCTTACTTCAATACGCTTTAGAAAATTATGAGATGAAAGATATATCAAAAAATATGAATTGGTATATAAATATTCCAGTATACAAAGGAACAGTAGACTATTATGAAAAGTATATTACAAGAGAGATGAAGGTTGCTTTAACTGATGAAGAATATGAAAAAATATATGTAAAACAAACTATACTTCCAGTAATAAAGGCACCACTTAATAAGGGGTATAAATTAGGTGTAATAGAAATGTACATAGATAATGAAAAGTTGTACGAAGAAGATATTTTCTTAGAAAAAAACATTTACAAAAAAAGTGTTAAAGACTATGTAGTGTATGGCATAAAAAATATGTTTAAACTAAAAGTAAACTTAATATAGAAAATAGTGTGGTAGTTAAAAAATAATTACTATCACACTATTTTTTACGTATTATTTATCTATAATTTGTTAATTGACAGACCCTATATATTTAATATATAATATTAAATATGAGGTGGATACTGTGACAGATATGTTTATTCCTAAAAAAGAGAAAATAAAAATTATTTTTGAAGCTGTTATATACATCTTACTAATTATATTAGCTTCGTATTTTACAATATGTGGAAATGTTTTTATACGTATGGTTCCTATGTTGTATTTCCTAGGTATTTTTGGATGTATTATGTTTAATAAACCTGTTATAACAGTAATACTAAGTATGATTAGCATAGTTGTATTTGGCTGTTTAATAGAATCAGAAATAAACTTTAACATAATTTTATTTTCTATATATGGTGCATTTATGACAGCTTTAGGTGCTATAACAGGACATATTGCTAATTTACTATATGAAAATGCAAAGCTTAGAAAGTTTATAAAGTATTATCATAAAATATCATATATAATAGGACTTATAGCTTCTATATTGATACCATTAATCTTAAATAATATTGTAAATAATAATATGATAAGTTATATATTTGCAAGAAGAGATATAAATAAGTACGTTATAGAAAATTATGGATATTCTGAATATTATATAAAAAATGTAGAATACATACCTTCCTATGGAGGAGGGATATATGAATTTAATGCTGTAATAGACGGAACAGAAGTAGAACTTAACTATAGCTTAAATGGAGAAATAGCAGATGTAAATATGAATAATAGAAAGGATAAACTAAATAGAATTGTAAATGCAGAGATAAATATTATACTAAAAAAGAATAGCTTGACTAATCTAGACGTAGAATGCATGTATGATTATTCTAAAATATTAACAAATCCAGATATTATAAAAATGAGTATTGTAAACGTAGAATCTTCAGAAATAGATGATGTTGTTAAATTTATAGATGTTATAAAGACATGGAGTAAATTTGAAATATTAGATAGAATTGATATTATAGTAGATAATGTAAATGTTTCTATAAACAAAAAAGATTTAAATGAGAAAAACATAACAAAAGATTTTATAATAAATGGTACCAAACAAGAAATGTTAGACAGCAAGGAGGACATATAGTATGCAAAAAAATAGTATAGAAAGAAAACATTATTCTTTAGGAATTATATTTTCCATATTTATAATATCAATGGCATCAATTGTAGCATTTACATTATATAATAAAAATTTAAATACTGATACGGATTTCCAAAGTAAAATTAAAGAGATTGGTTATGGAAAAGTAGAAGCTATAAATCCTTTTGTTTTGGAAAAATCAGAAAATACATTAGACAAGACAACTATGAATATAGAGCTAGTACAAGAAATAAAAAGAGTATATAATATTAATGTTATTTATGGTGAGAATACTAAGTATTTAGCTGAATCTGTAGATGCTAAAACATTATATAACGAGCAAGATATAAATAAAATGTTATTAGAGTTAATTGACAATTTATCTAAATATCCTAGTAATATTTTTAAGGAAATTCAACTAAAAGATTATGATGTTGAAATTTGTATAGTGGATTATTTCACTAATGATAATATAGCTTTAGCAACGAGAGATTCAAACAATAATTTTAAAATATATTTAAGTAATGTAGATAGAATAGAAAGTATAGAAAAATCAATACATCATGAAATGTACCACATTTTAGAATACTATATGAAGTTAGAATTTGATATAAATAAACTATATGAGGAATGGAACAGTTATAATCCAAAGGGATTTGAATATCAAGAAAATTTAGAGCTTTTAGACACATCGTACGTATATAAATATGATAAGGAAGATAGAACGTATTTTGTTAGTATATACTCAAAAGTATCAGATAAAGAAGATAGAGCTGAAGTGTTTGCAGACACTATGATGGCAGATGAAAAACCATCGTATTATACAGATAATTTAGGAGCTATTAAAAATAAAATGTATTTAATAGCAAATGCTATAAAAAATAGCTTTTATAGTGTAAATTACGGTACATCAATTTATTGGACAAGATTTTTTTAGAACATAAAGAAAGGAAAATTAAGCGTGAATTTAGAGAGCAGAGAGTTAAAAAACATAAACAAACCTGCAAGGTATGTAGGCGGAGAAGTAAATCAAATAATAAAAAGTGGTAGTAAAGTAAAAAGTAATATTATTTTATGTTATCCAAATGTTTATGAAAAAGCCATGTCAAATTATATAATAAATTTATTATACAATAATATAAATGATATAGAAGGAATTTATTGTAAAAGATGCTTTGCACCTGACATGGATTTTGAAAAACTTCTAAGGGATAAAAATGAATTGCTATATTCACTCGAAGATTTTAAACCTATAAAAGATAGTGATTTATTAATATTTGTTATTGATAATGAATTAGATTATACCAATTTTTTAAATATATTAGAATTATCAAAAATAGCTGTTAATAAGGAAGATAGAACTGAAATTGCGCCTAAAGTGTTAATTTTTCCATTAAAGAATATAAATATTAAACCTATAGAAAAATTTGCAGATATAATATTAGAATCGGAAAATGAAAAATCTAATATGAAAAAAATACTAAGGTATTTGAAAAGCTATGAAGAGTCTAATTTTAATAAGGATATATTATTAAATGTAGAAAAAAATATTCAAGGATATGAAGATGTTAAAATTAAATATGATAAAAATTATATTATTCCATCGATTAAGATAGATGAATTTAGTATTGTAGTGGATTTAGAGGAAGTAAAAGATATCGATAAAACAATTAAATATATAAAAGATAGCATAAAAAATATGGGAGTTACTAAAGTTTCCTTTATAAATCAAGACAAAATAGAAAACTATAAATTTTGTGAACTTGTATATAAAATAAAGATGAATATTGAAGATGTAAGGATACTTACTAAAAACTTAGATTTTAGTAAATTTGACATAGAAACGTTAAGAGTTATTCTTGAGTGTATGGAAAAATCAATACTTAATTTTAATGTAATTACATGTAGTAATAAATTAAATAATAAAATAAAACTAGGAATGTTAAAAGAAGATTTATTAGAAAAAATTATATGTATTTTTAAAAATAATAGAAGTAGCTTAAAACTTATTTTTAATATAGGTTTGCCTAATGAAACTTATGAAGATATAGATAATATATTTGATATTGCAGAAGAAATAGTAAATATATATTCTCAAAGCAAAGCAAAAGATAAATTAAGTATAATAATTAATATTGATTATTATATACCAAAAAATAAAGAATCATATAATGTAAATAGTATAAATAAACTGGAAACTAAGTTAAGATATATTAAAGAGAAAAAATGTGATCCAGTTATAATATGGAAATTAGCAAATATTAATAAATATGTTACAAATATATTGCTTAAAAACGGAAATGAAGATATTTCAAATGTTATTTTATCTGCATATAACCTTGGAGCTAGATTTGATAGAGATGACATAAAATATAATAAAAGTGCATGGGATAAAGCAATATTTGATCATATGTAATTAACAATTTAATTAATAAGGAGAAACGATATGAAAATTATTTCAACTAATAAAGAGGTAACACATAAATATGAAATAAAAGAAAAGATAGAATGTGGTATATCTCTTAAAGGAACAGAAGTTAAGTCGTTAAGGGAATCTAAGGTAAGTCTTAAAGATAGTTTTTCTGTTATAAAAAATGGTGAAGTTATATTAAAAAATATGTATATAGCACCGTATAACCATGGTAGTATAAATAACGTAAATGAAAGGCGAGATAGAAAATTACTTCTTCATAAATCTGAAATATTAAAACTATTAAATGAAATTAAGCAAAATGGATATACATTAATACCAACAAAAATATATTTTAAAGGACAATATGCAAAAATAGAGATTGCACTTTGCAGAGGAAAAAAATTATATGACAAAAGGGAGACTATAAAGGAAAAGGAAGTAAAAAGAAGGCTTGAAAAACTTACTAAACATAATATATAACATAGAAAAGAAAGGTTACTTTAAGCACCTTTCTTTTTGGATGTAATATATGGGATAAAACTAATCTAGTTGTAATTTAATCTCATTTAAACACTTAGAACAAATATTCTTTCCTTTAAAGTTGGCAACTTTTGTTTCTTTGCCACAGAATATACATGCAGGAGAATATTTTCTTAATATAATAGATCCTTTATCTGTTGTTATTTCAATCGAATCTTTTACTTTTAAATCTAAAGTTTTTCTAAGTTCCATCGGAAGAACGATTCTACCTAATTCATCTAATTTTCTAACTATTCCCGTAGTTTCCATATCATATGCGCCTCCTTTATTAAAAACAATATATCACAAAAAATGACAAATTTCAACGAAGATTGTATTATTTTATAAAGAAATCATCGACAAAACAGGAAAAACATGGAAATTAATGATGATACGTTTCGTTATTTAGTATTTTGAAGCATCTAAACAGTTGTTCTAAAAGAAATACTCTAAAAAGTTGATGAGGAAATGTAAGTTTTGAAAAAGATATAATATAATGAGCTTTGTTTTTTATATAATTAGATAACCCTAGACTTCCTCCTATTATAAAAGTAATAGAACTAGATATATTGGTAGATATTTCACTGATTTTATTTGCTAATTCTTCAGAAGTTAGTGAGTTTCCTGTTTCATCTAAGCAAATTACATATGAAGATTTTATGGTTTCTAATCTATTTAATATAAGTTTTGCTTCTTTTTCTTTAACTTCATTATAGAGAGTTTTATTGTATGTAGTAGGTAGTTTTTCGTCAGGGAGTTCTATTATTTTTAATTTGCAGAATCTAGATAATCTTTTAGAATATTCTGCTATTGCATCGTTTAAATATTTTTCTTTAATCTTACCAATACAAATTATATTAATATTAATCATAACTCATATACCTCAGTAGAAAAATCTTTACTTGCAATGTTTATATTAAATTCATTTACATTAAAACCAGCAAGAGATAGTGTTGAACATATAGTTTCTTTAGCAAGGTCTGGTACATTATTATTTTCGCTTACATGACTAAGTAAAAAGTTTCTAATTCCATTTTGAGCTAGTTTTAAAATGACTTGTCCGCTATCTTCATTTGAAAGATGTCCGTATGGGCCAGAAATTCTTCTTTTTACTTCAAATGGATATTTCCCAGCAAGTAACATATTTTTATCATAATTTGATTCTATAACGGGTAAAGAAGATTCTTCTAAATACGAATAAACGTCATTTGTAATCGTTCCTAAATCAGTTGCTATAGTAATGGATTTATCGCCATGTGATATTTTATAACCCACAGGATCTATTGCATCATGAGAAATATTAAAATATGTTATATTTAGATCTTTAATATTTATAAACTTAGGCTCACATAATTCTATAATATTATTAAACTCTATTTTAGAATTAATAAGAGAGTTCTTTAGATATGCAGAAGTACCTTTTGATGCATATATAGGGATAGTAGGGTTATTTTTAATAAACATATTAAGTCCTTTTATGTGATCGCTATGTTCGTGTGTTATAAATATAGCGTCTATATCAGAAGTATCTTTGTTAAGTGTATTAAGAGCATCTTTTACTTTTTTATATGTAACTCCAATATCAACTAAAATATTTGTATCTTCAGTTTCTATTAGATACATATTGCCAGAGCTACTACTAAATAAAGGATATAAGTTAAACATTTTCATCACGTCCATTATCTCTAACAAATTCTATTTTAGCACCTAATTTCTTAAACTTATCTACTATATTTTCATAACCTCTTTCAATGTGGTGAACATTATATACTTCAGTTCTTCCATGAGCTACTAAACCTGCTAAAATCATAGCAGCACCAGCCCTTAAATCATGAGAGGCAACCGGACATCCATATAAAGTGTCTACACCTTTAATCATAGCTGTTCTTCCATGAGCAGTTATATCAGCTCCCATTTTAATTAGTTCATCAGTATATTGGAATCTAGATTCCCAAATACTTTCTATAATCATACCTGTTCCTTTGGAGATAGCAATTAGTGTACATATTTGAGGTTGCATATCTGTGGGAAAACCAGGGTACGCCATTGTCTTTATATTTATAGGTCTAGGAGTATCATTCATTGATACTCTGATTGTATCTTCAAATTCAGTAACTTCAGCACCTGCTTCTTGAAGTTTAGCAGTAATAGGTTCCATATGTTTTGGTATGCAATTTTTAATAAGTATATTACCTTTAGTTATAGCGGCAGCAACCATAAAAGTACCTGCTTCTATTTGATCTGGAATAACAGCATAGCTTGAAGATTGTTTTAAAGCTTCAACGCCAGTAACTTTAATAACATCAGTTCCAGCTCCCTTTATATTAGCACCCATAGAGTTTAAAAAATTTGCAACATCAACTACATGCGGTTCTTTTGCACAATTTTCAATTGTAGTAGTTCCAGGGACTAATGTGGCTGCTAAAATAGCATTAATAGTTGCCCCCACACTTACTACATCAAAAAATATATTTCCAGCAGAAAGTTTATTTTTAGTGCTAGCATAAACGTTTCCTCTTTTTACTTCAACTGTTGCCCCTAGTTTTTCAAAAGCTTTAATATGTTGATCAATTGGTCTTGCTCCTAAATTACAACCGCCAGGAAGACTTATTTGTGCTTTACCAAATCTACTTATTAAAGCACCTAAAAGATAATAGGAAGCTCTAAATTTACATGTTAAATCGTATGGAGCTTCTACAGTAGTTATATTTGAATTATCTATAATTAGTTCATTTCTTGTTATATATTCAACTTTAGAACCTAAAGATTTTAATATTTTTATAGTAGCCCTAATATCACTAATATCGGGTACGTTTTCAAGATGGCATTTTCCATTTACAAGTAAAGTGGCAGGAAGTATTGCAACAGCAGCATTTTTTGCACCACTAATAGTTACTTCACCAGATAATCTACATGGACCATCAATAATTATTTTATCCATAAAATCCCCCTTAAAACAATTAAGTCTAACATGGTAAGTATAGCATATATCTTGTGAAAACACAAGGAAAAAGCTATATATTAAACTTAAATAGAAAATACGAAATAAATATGTAATAAATATATAATATAATTAGATGGGTATGTAGTGCAAATGTAAAAAACATTTGCACATAGCTTAATTGTTTTGGCGTTTTAACTAAGGTCTAGCAGCAATCGTCTTTTTTTTCTTCTTTTTCAATGCAAACTTTTAAAGTAGCGCATTTTGGTTTATGCTCTTCTTTTTCGCAACATTCACAACAACATTGGCAGCATTCGCAACATTGACAACATTGACAGCAGCAATTATTTTTGCCATGACCCCAATTGTTAAATCCTTGAGACATTTCTTTTTTCTCCTTTCTATGGCCATTTAGCACACAGGGGGCATTATTTGGTGCACAGCCAAGTAAATTACAGGAGAAGTTAGTAAGACATTGTTCTATACATATCATATTAGATAGTAAGACTAGATCACACCCAGTAGCATAATGTCCGTTACCATATGGTAATTTCCAAGGTAGGCACCATAAACAATTTCTAAGAACTGAATTAAGATACATTAAACCCACCATATACTATAATTTCTAATACGATAATACATATTAGATACTATATTATATGTAAAAAAAAATTAGATGCTACTTCATTTATAAAAAAGATTGACTTTTGCAGAGGCCGGAGGTATAATCTCAGCATAAAATGAGGTTTAATTTAACGTTAATTAATGTATAAGGAGGCATAAAAAATTATGAGTAATTGGAATGAAGCTAAAGTTAGCGCTGAGGTTCGGAGAGCATTTGAGGTTGCAACAGTTATTGCCAACGAATTTGATGATGAAAAAGTAAGGAGCGCATATGTATTATTTGCTGCTCTTAATAATCAAGAATCAATTATAACACAATTTTTTTTGGATATGGGAATTGCACTTGTAGCAGATGTTTTTCAGATATTAAATAGTAGAGAAATATACGAAGAAATATTTGGAAAAGAAGCAGCTGATACTTACTTTGACCAAACTGTTAATGAAGAAACAGAGGAAGAAGAAAATGAACCATTATTAAAATGTTCTGACTTTAATTTATCAGAAGATGATGAAATTGCAAGTAAAGTTCTTAAGGTATTAAGTGGAATAATAGAGGTGACTGCTGATGCAGAAAACTTTGAAATTAATGATTGCATAATTGAATTGCTTTATTCTGATAAATTAGAGATGGCTCTCGAAGATGCATCAAAAACATGCAGGGCTATGGGTCTTGATTACATTGATTTGAATGTTCTTCTATATTGTATTTTGAAAAATAAAGAAAGTAGCGCATATAAGTTTTTAAGCTTTCTTTTAAAACAGATGCAAATAGATATAGAAGAATTCATATCAAGTATTAAATTAGGCGCAAATATCCTTGATGCAGAAGCTAGTGAAATTCTTCCGATAGTTGTTCCTCCTTCATTAGAATCTTGTATTGAAGTATTAAATAACAAGTATGAAAAAGGAGAAGAATGTACTATACTAGGTAGAGATAAAGAAATATTTAAGGCATTTAACATCTTTTCTAAAAAAACTAAGAGAAATGCAGTACTAGTTGGTGAGCCAGGAGTAGGTAAAACAGCGATTATAGAGGCAATAACACAGCATATAGTAAATCAAACAGCACCAAAGGAATTCTACAATTATACTGTGCTATCACTGGATGTAAATGCTATGGTAGCAGGAACTAAGTACAGAGGAGAATTTGAAACTAAGGTGACTATCTTAAAGCAATTTCTTGAGAACACACCTAATATTATACTATTTGTTGATGAGATGCATCAAATGCTTGGTGCAGGAGGAACATCAGAAGGAAATGTTGATCTTAGTGGATCTTTAAAGCCTATTCTTTCTAGAGACGATGTAGTGTTCGTTGGCGCAACAACTACAAACGAATATAACCAAATTCTATCAAGAGATGGCGCCTTTAAAAGACGGTTTGAGGTTATAATAATAAAAGAACCTAAAATAAGTGAAGTAAAAGGAATGATTAAAGCAAAAATAAAAAGCATGGAAAAGTATCATGGTGTAAGAATACCCAGCAAACTAGTCGATTATATTATTCTGTGCTCAAGTTGCTTTAATTCAGATAACTGTAATCCTGACAAGACGCTTGATCTTTGTGATAGAAGTATGGCTATAGCTAAAATGAAAGGTAAGAAGTTAACATCAAAAGAAGATGTAAACAAAGTATATGAGGAACTTTTTGAAAAACAAATAAAGTGTGATAAACATACTTTGCTTTGTACTGCTTACCATGAAATAGGACATTATATTGTTACTAGACTTACAAAAGAAAATGAAGCTCATAAGGTTACAGCTATATCAATAATCCCTTCTGCCGATTATCTTGGAGTTAATGTGCTAGAAAAAAGAGATACTATAATATCTATAGATCATGAGTATGCAGAGGCATATATTATGTCTCTACTTGCAGGAAGAGTAGCGCAACAGAGAATTTCTAAAAGAATAGATAGTGGAGCATCGTCTGATTTAGAAAAAGCCAAAAAGTTTGCTAAAAGTGTTATAGCAGAATTTGGTATGGATGATGATGAATACAAAAATATTTATCTTTTAGACGATGATTTGTTTAATGAAAAGCTTGCAATAAAAATTGATGAAAAAGCAAATGATCTTATTAGAAAGGTATATGACAAAACTGAACAATTTGTGACTGATCATTGGAGTGAGATAGAAAGTATGGCAAAATATCTTATGAAAAAGAAAATAGTCACATCTGAAGAATTAGAATGTTTTTTGCAAGTGTAAAGAACCTAAATAAAAAGTGCTATAAAATAAACTTTGTTAGTTAAACACAGAAAAAATATGGGACTACATTAATTTGTAGTCTCATATTTTTTGTAATATATTCTCTTTTTAAGTTGCATTAATATATATATTAGTGGTATAATTTATACGTTAAAATGTAAGGAGAAGACTAATGATTGAAGATAGAGTAATATCTCCTGAATATGATGAGGAGATAGATGTACCAGAAGTAGAAATAAATCTTAGACCTAGAAGTTTTTCGGAATATATTGGACAAACTAAGGTTAAAGAAAATATGAAAATATATATTGATGCAGCTCTTACTAGAAAAGAACCGCTAGATCATGTTCTGCTCTATGGACCACCAGGACTTGGTAAAACGACTCTTGCAAGTATAATAGCATCAGAAATGGGAGTTAATATAAAAATAACATCAGGACCTGCGATAGAAAAACCAGGAGATTTGGCTGCAATACTTACAAATTTAGAAGAAAATGATTTGTTATTTATTGACGAAATACATAGACTTAAAAAAAGTGTAGAAGAAGTGTTATATCCAGCATTAGAGGATTTTAACCTTGATATAATGATTGGAAAAGGCCCTTCTGCAAGATCAATTAGAATTGATCTTCCTAAATTTACACTTGTAGGAGCAACAACAAAAGCAGGTTCATTATCAGGGCCACTTCGTGATAGATTTGGTATTATACATAGATTAAGTATGTATGATGAAAAAGAACTTGCAACTATTATAGAAAGAAGTGCAGGAATATTAAATATAGATATAACGCATGAAGCAGCGTTAGAAATCGGAAGCAGAAGTAGAGGCACTCCTAGAATTGCAAATAGGCTTCTTAAAAGAGTAAGAGACTTTGCAACAAATAAATCAAGTAATAGTATAGACTATGAAATAGCGCACGATGCATTAAATAGATTAGAGATTGATGAATATGGGTTAGATGATATAGATAGAAAAATTTTAATGACAATGATTGATAAATTTGGAGGAAGACCTGTAGGACTTGAAGCTATGGCGGCTGCAATTGGTGAAGATAAAGATACAATAGAGGATGTTTATGAGCCATATCTTATGCAAATTGGATTTATTAATCGAACCCCTAGGGGTAGGGTTGCAACAAAATTAGCTTATTATCACATGGGGGTAAAATATGAAGAATAAATTACTTATTCATGCATGTTGTGCGCCATGTATGGTGGCAGTATATGATGATACAATAAATAATATGGATGAAATAAATATAGATAGTTTTGATACTATATGGTATAATACTAACATTCATCCTAAAGTAGAATATGAAAAAAGAAAAGATACATATATATCATATATATCTAAAATGGGCAAAAAACCTATTGTGTTAGATGAGTATGATATGAATAAATTTATATATGATGTAGTTAATATAGATAAAACAGAATTTAAATTAAGGTGTGAATATTGTTATACTTCAAGACTTGAAAAAGTATTTGAATATGCAAAAGAAAATGGGTATACCCATGTAACTACTACACTTTTAATAAGTCCATATCAAAAACATGATTTAATAAAGAAAGTATGTAGCAAACTAGCAAATAAATATAATGTTGAATTCATGTATAGAGACTATAGACCATTATTTAGAGAAGGACAAAATAAAGCAAGAGAGCTAGGGTTGTATAGACAAAAATATTGTGGCTGTATATATTCTATAGATGAAGGAAGGTGGCAAGGTATATGAAAAAGGTAAATAAAAAGAAAAATAATAAAAAGCTGATACCATTAATTATATTATTAATAGTAATACTTTTAGTATCTGCGATATTTTTAATATATGTGTATACACAAAATTATATAACTGTAGAATATATAGATAAATCATCATCTAAAGTTAAAAGTGAAGAAGTTTCCTCTGTTTCTCCTATAATAATAAATAACGTTGTAGTAGGAGGAGTGTCTGATAAAGGAAAATGGCTTAGCAAAGATAATATGTATGGCAAGGCAAATATAACTAAAGGTACCGAAATAGATATGTATAATGTCTCTGGTAAAATGGGAACTTTTGAAATATATTCTGTAAGTCAAGATCAAGAAAGAGGAATAACCTATGCTATACCTTTAAAGGATGTTTCTGATAGTGAATATATAGCAATTGCTAAATCGGAAAATAATGCAATGATTAGAGAACTTGCTAAATTAGAACCATCTAAAGAAGATGAAAAATATATTAAGAAAGCGTTAGGCAAATATAGATTATTAAATAATACTGTTAAAGTAAATGAGGTTTATGAGGGGTATTTAGGAACAGACCAAAAAACAAGAATAATATCTGCTACATCTTCTGGAAAAAATAAATTTGGAGTATATAGTGTGGTTGTATATGTTCAAGGAAATAAAAGTAAAATAATTAAATATTCTTACGTAAAGAATACCGAAAGTTCTATAAACTGGCCTGTTTATTCTATTAAATTTGCATGTGATTTAAACGCAGATGATAATTATGAATTAGTTATTCAAGAGGCAAGAGAACTATCTATGAAATATTCTATACTTGAATTTAAAAAGAATAAATATTATGAAGTAATAGGTTTAGAATTTAAAATATAATAAAGGAGGATAAAATGAGTATAAAAATTATAGACAAGCATGGTAATGTAGAAGAAGTAGATTATAATGAAAACATAAATGTTGCAAGACATAGCGCATCACATATTTTAGCTGAAGCTATAAAAAAATTATATCCTGAAGCAAAACTTGCTATAGGACCTGCAATAGATAATGGTTTTTATTATGATTTTGATAATATAAGTATAAAACAAGAAGATTTGAAAAAAATAGAGAATATAATGAAAAACATAATAGCTCAAAATAAAGAAGTAAGAAGTTATGTTCTTTCAAAAAAAGAAGCTATAGAGAAAATGAAAGATGAGCCATATAAATTAGAAATGATTAATGACTTAGGAGATGATACCGAAATAAGTTTTTTTGAAAATGATAACTTCTTTGATATGTGTGTAGGACCGCATGTGTTAAGAGCAAAAGATATAGGAGTAGTAAAGCTTTTATCTGTTACTGGAGCATATTGGAAAGGTTCAGAAAAAAATAAAATGTTAACTAGAATATATGGAACTTGTTTTGAGACAGAAAAAGATTTACAAGAATATCTTGATGCACAGGAAGAAGCACTAAAAAGAGATCATAATAAATTAGGAAGAGAATTAGAATTATTTACAACAGTTGATTACATAGGTCAAGGTCTTCCTATACTTATGCCAAAAGGAGCAAGAATAGTACAACTACTTCAAAGATTTGTAGAAGACGAAGAACAAAAAAGAGGATATCTTCTTACAAAAACACCTTTTATGGCAAAATCTGATTTATATAAAATATCAGGACATTGGTATCATTATAGAGATAGCATGTTTATACTAGGTGACCCTGAAAATGAAGAAAATCAAGATGTATTTGCTTTAAGACCTATGACATGTCCTTTCCAATTTATGTCATATAAATTTAAACAAAGAAGTTATAGAGAACTTCCATTTAAATATAATGAAACTTCAACTCTATTTAGAAATGAAGAATCTGGAGAAATGCATGGATTAATTAGATTAAGACAGTTTACTATATCAGAAGGTCATTTAGTTGTAAGACCAGACCAACTAGAAGAAGAAGTTAAAGGATGCATAGATTTAGCAACATATATGCTTAAAGTATTAGGGTTATATGAAGATGTATCTTTTAGATTTTCTAAATGGGATCCAAACAATAAAGAAAAGTATATAGGTGATGAAAAAGATTGGGAAGTTTCACAAGCAGCTCTTAAAGGTATATTGGATCATTTAAATATAAATTATGTTGAAGCAGAAGGAGAAGCAGCATTTTATGGTCCTAAACTTGACATACAATGTAAAAATGTTTGGGGTAAAGAAGATACTTTAATTACTATTCAAGTAGACTTTGAACTTGCCAAAAAATTTGATATGACATATGTAGATTCAGATGGAGAAAAGAAAACACCTGTAATTATACATAGAACATCAATTGGTTGTTATGAAAGAACATTAGCATTATTAATTGAGAAATATGCAGGAGCATTTCCTTTATGGATTGCACCAGTTCAAGCTAAAATACTTACAATTTCTGATGCTCATGCAGATTATGCGTATGAAGTTATGAATAAATTAAATAGTTTGGGATTTAGAGTAGAAGTTGATGATAGAAGTGAAAAAATAGGATATAAAATTAGAGAAGCAAGACTTCAAAAGATTCCATATATGTTAGTTGTAGGGGATAAGGAAGTTCAGAACAATGAACTATCTGTTAAATCAAGAACAGGTGAAGATAAAGGAACTATGGATATAGATACTTTAATTAGTATGTTTAGTAAAGAGATAACAGATGCTACAAATATAAACTAAGTAAAGTTATATAATATTAAAATTGAAAAGGTGGTTAAGTTGAGAAGAAAAAATTTAAAAACAAACGAGAGTGCAGAAATTAAAAGCACAAAAAAAACTAATATAGATAAAAGAAAGCTAGTTAGTTTTATTATATCTTGCATTACTATTTTAATTTCCATTGGTATAATAATCACAATGCTTGTAATTGGGGTTTTACCTTTTAAATATATGATAGCACTTATACTAGGTCTTTTAATAATAAATAGTGCATTTTGCTTTACACTGTTAAAGAAAAGAAAAAGTAAAAAAATAAGGAATATTATAAATATTCTTCAAGTTATATTAGCAGTAATAGAACTTATTATTGGCATATATGTTTTAAAAACATATATACTTATAGATAGTATGAATGATAATGCAAATACTAAAAAACAAAATTATTCAGTAATAGTTTTAAAAGATAGTGAATATAACGAGATTGAGGACTTAGAAGGAAAAGTTATAGAGTATTATAGTAATGACTTAGATAATTCAGAACTAGCTTTAGAAAAACTTAAAGAAACAGTTGATGTAAATGCTGTAAGTAATGAAGATATTGCACTTGTTGGAAAAACATTATTAAATTCAGAAGTAGATGCCATTTTACTTGAAGATTCACAAAAAACTTTACTTGGTGAAGAATTAGAAGGATTTGACGATAAAACTAAAGTAATTTATACATTTTCTATAGATGTAGAAGTAGAAACTATAGCCAAAGATACAGAAGTCACATCAGAAACATTTATAGTATATATAAGTGGAATAGACACTTATGGAACTATATCTTCTGTATCTAGGAGTGATGTTAACATTGTAGCTGTAATAAATCCTAAAACTTATCAAGTGCTTCTTGTAAATATTCCTAGAGATTATTATGTTCAACTTCATGGAACTACTGGTAAAAGAGATAAATTAACACATGCAGGAATGTATGGTGTTGAAAAATCTGTTCAAACAATAGAAGATTTACTTGATATTGATATAAACTACTATTTTAAAGTTAATTTTACTTCTTTAGTAGATATAGTAGATGCAATAGGTGGAATAGAAGTATATTCTGAATATAGCTTTACATCATATATAGATAATTACAACTTTAAAAAAGGATATAACTCAATGAATGGAAAACAAGCACTTGCATTTGCAAGGGAAAGAAAAGCTTTTGCAACAGGAGATAGAATGCGTGGTAAGAATCAACAGGCCGTTATAAATGGAATAATTAAAAAAGCATCAAAACCATCTATAATTACTAAATTTGATTCACTATTAAAATCATTATCTAATAAGTTCCAAACGAATATGGATACAGGGAAAATGATGGAGCTTGCAAGATTACAAATTTCAAAAATGCCTACATGGAATGTATCAACAATAAGTTTAACTGGTGGAGATGGTAGAGCATCTACATATAGTACAGGAAGTCAGCTATTATATGTAATGTATCCAAGTCAAGATTCAATTGATGATGCAAAACAAAAAATAAATGCAGTTATAGCTGGAGAAATACTAGAAGCTTCATATGAAGAAGTAACAGGAAATATATATAAGCCTACACAAGCGGAGGCTAATGCTACTCCTATTGTAAAAGAAGAACCTAAAGAAGAACCTGAAGAGCCGGTTAAGGAAGAGCCTGTGGATGAAAACAATTCAGATGAAAATAACAACAATAATGATAATAATGAAAATACAGATCCGGATGATGGTAAAGAAGATCCAGGTGTTGTAGATCCATATGATCCAAATAGTTAATAGCACAGCTTGTAAAAATTTTGCTGGTAATATATAATGTTACCAGCAAATAAAATATATATGAAGAAAGGTGATAAAATGCTAAAAATATATAATACATTAACTAGAGAAAAAGAAGAATTTAAGCCACTTGAGGAAAACGAAGTTAGAATATATACATGCGGACCTACAGTATATTATTATGCTCACATAGGTAACATGAGAGCCTATATATTTATGGATAACTTAAGGAAAGTACTAAAATTAAATGGTTTTACATTAAAGCATGTAATGAATATTACAGATGTAGGTCATATGACTTCAGATAGCGACGAAGGTGAAGATAAAATGAATAAGGCAGCTAGAGAGCAAAAATTATCACCTTGGGAAATAGCTGAAAAATATACAAAAGCATTTTTAGTAGATTTAGATAAGCTTAATATAGAAAGACCAGAAATTATATGTAAAGCAACAGATCATATAAAAGATATGGAAGAGTTTGTAAAGAAAATAGTTGAAAACGGATATGGATATGAAACATCAAAAGGAATATATTTTGATACATCTAAACTTCCAAGTTATGGCGAACTTTCTAAAGCTAATGTAAAAGAAAATAAAGCAGGAGCTAGAGTAGAAGTAGATAATGAAAAAAGAAATCCACTTGATTTTGCACTTTGGATAAAAGCTCCAAAAGAACATATAATGAAATGGGATAGCAAATGGGGATTATGTTATCCTGGATGGCATATTGAATGTAGTGCTATGTCAAATAAATATTTAGGTCATCAGTTTGATATACATACAGGTGGAATAGATGCAATTCCAATACATCATGAAAATGAAATTGCTCAATCTAAAGGTGCATATGGAAAAGGTCCTGCTAAATATTGGATGCATGTAGAGTTCCTTCAAGTAGATGGGGGTAAGATGTCAAAAAGTTTAGGGAATAATTATACAATTTCAGACCTAGAAAAAAGAGGATATTCACCACTTGCTTTTAGATATTTGACGTATACATCTCATTATAGAAATAAGCTTAATTTTACATGGGAAGCTATGGAAGCAAGTCAAAAGGCACTAGATAGATTAAAAGATGCATATCAAACACACTTAAAAGGAAATGATGATATACCAGATGACAATATAAACGAATACAGAGATAAGTTTGTAGAAGCATTAAATGATGATCTAAATTTTTCATCTGCACTTGCTGTAGTTTGGGATGTTATAAAACTCCCTACAAAATCTAAAAAGGTAGCAAAACTACTATTGGAATTTGATAAAATTTTATCACTTGATATTGATAAAAAAGAAGATAAAAAAGATAATTTAGATATTACAGAAGAAGTTTTAAATTTACTTGAAAAAAGAAAAGAAGCAAGAAAAAACAAAGATTTTGTTAGATCAGATGAAATAAGAGATAAATTAAAAAAAATGGGATACATAGTTATTGATTCAAAAGAAGGTCAAAAATTAGAAAAAGCAAATTAGCAAAGGATGATAGGTAATGTCAATTTTAAATAAAGAAAATAAAGAAGAAGTAAAAAAATATAAAGAATTTGTAGACAATTATGAAACTGCTAGTTTGATGCAGTCGATGAATTGGGCAGATGTAAAAGCAGGTTGGGACAGCGAATACGTATATTTAGAAGAAGATGGAAAGATTGTCATGGCAATGTCTCTTGTAATTAGAAAAATTATAGGTGGAAATAGTATGATATATGCACCTAGAGGTCCAGTAGGAGATGTATATGACATAGATAAAGTAAAAAAACTGTTAGAAGATATTAATATTATTGCTAAAAGATATAATGCTTTTGTATTTAGATTTGATCCAGAGAGATATTATGATGAAAAGTTAGAGAAAATATATTCAGATGAAGGTTTTGTAGTAAGAAATAAAAAGTTTGGAAAAAATGAATTAATACAACCAAGATATAACATGATATTAAATATTGCTGATAAATCCGAAGATGAAATATTTAAAGGTTATAGCGAAAAAACTAGATATAACATTCGTTTATCTAAAAGAAAAGGAGTAACAGTTCGATATTCAAGAAATATAGAAGATCTAAAAACTTTCTATAATTTATATGAGATAACAGGAATAAGAGATAAAATTGCTTCAAGACCATATAGTTATTTTGAAAGAATGTTAAAAACATTTGATGAAAAGCAATTAAGAATATACATAGCAGAATATGAAAAAGAAGCATTATCTGCTGCTATAGCTATTAATTATGGTAAGAAAACCTTCTATCTTTATGGAGCTAGTTCTAATGAAAAAAGAAATCTTATGCCAAATTATGCAATGCAACAAGAAATGATTAAATGGGCTATAGAAACAGGATGTAATTTATATGATTTTGGTGGAGTATTTATACTTAATAAATCAAATGGACTATATAAATTTAAAGAAGGATTTTGTAGGCAAGAAGGAGTTACAGAGTTTATTGGCGAAATAGATAAAGTATATAACAAATTTTGGTATTTTGCTTTAACTAAATTAATACCTGTATATCAAAAAATAGCAAAAAGTATAAAGAAAATATTAAAAAAATAGAGGAGATTATATTAATATATGGTAACAGAGGTAAATAACATAAAGGTATATAAATGTGATAGATTAGATAGTTATAAAGATAAAATTAAATATTATGTGACTACTAGACTTGGCGGAGTTAGTAAATATCCTTATGAATCTCTTAATATATCCTTTAAAAATATAGAAGATAGGGGAAATTCAGAAAAGAATTTAGATATAGTTTGTAGTAAACTAGGCTTTACTAGAGGTAACGTTGTAGCTGTTTTTGAAGATCATACAGATAAAATAATTACTATAACAGAGGATAACGTGAAAGACTTTCTTTTCAGTAGTCATCATAATAATGTATATGATGCTATGATAACTAATGTTAAAAATATACCTCTTTTAATAACAATAGCAGATTGTAATGCTATTATAATGTATGATACTAAAAATAATGTTATTGCAAACATTCATAGTGGATGGAAGGGAACAATTCAGAAAATTTATTTAAAAACTTTAGAAAAAATGAAGAAAGAATTTAAGACTAGTCCAGAAGATATAATATGCGTATTTAGTCCTTCTATACAAAAATGTTGCTGGAAAACAAAGGATAAAAAGTTAGCATGGGGATTTGAAAAATATTGGCCTAATATAGACATAAAAGAGTATGTTTATGAAGATAGTGAAGGTTGGAATCATGTAGATTTCCCATATGTTATAACTAAAGATTTATTAGATGTAGGAATAAAAGAAGAAAATATAATAAATGAAAATATATGTACTTGTTGTAATGTAGATGTTTTCTTTTCTTATAGAAAAAAGACAGAACTAAATGAACCTGCATATGGAACGCAAGCAAGTATAGTTGAACTTATATAATGAAAGTAAAAAATAGCTTTTAAATGGGGCTACTGAAAAAGTATTAAATAATATTTTCAGTAGTCATTTTTAGACTATATTAATCAAAATAAATTTAAAATAGTTGTAATCATAATTATGTTATGATATAATACACTAAGTGAAAAAGGCAAATGGAGGTATTTATTTATGGGATGGATAGCATGGACATTAGTAGGACTTACTTTATTAGTAGGTGTTATTGTAGTTATAATAGTTATGATGCAAACATCAAAGGATGGAAAATCATCAATTTATGGTGGTAATACTTTTTATGGATCAAATAAGGGTAAAACACTGGATGGATTATTATCTAAACTTACAGTAGTATTTAGTATAGCATTTATTATACTTTGCTTCCTTACTACTATTGCAATAACAAAGCAATAAAAATATAATAGGAGCAGATAGTGAAAAGAGAAGATCAAATTAGAAAGAATAAAATAATCGAATATATAAATTCTAAAGAATATACAAAGATGACCGCAAAACAAATTGCAGTCATCTTTGACGTGCATAAGGAAGAATATAAAGAGTATGAGAAAGTTCTAAAAAGTATAGAAAAAGATGGATATATATATTACGATGATAGCAAAAGAATTTGTAAAGTAGACAATGATAATATATTTGTTTGCAGGTATGAAGCAAAATCTAAAAGTTTTGGGTTTGCTAGAGTTATAGAAAATGAATTTACAAAAGATATGAGTGCAGATGAAAAGGATATTTATATATCAAAAGAAAACTCAAACTATGCATATAATAGTGATTTAATATTAGTTAAAATAATCGAAAGGCCAGAAGGAAAAAACAAAGAAGGAAAAGTTATTAAAGTAATATCTAGAGCTGGTGAAAAAATAGCAGGTATTTTTCAAAAGAATAATAATTTTGGCTTTGTTATTCCAATTAACCCTAGTATTGAAGATATATATATTCCAAGCAATAAATGTCATGGTTTAGAAGATGAAGATAGAGTTTTAGCTTATATAACAAAATATCCAAGTATAAATAGAAAAGCAGAAGGAAAAGTTATTGAAGTTATAGGTAAAAAAGAAGATAAGGATATAGATAGAACAACAATACTTGCAGGATATAATGTAAGTATAGATTTCCCTATTGATGTTGTTAAAGAAGCAGAAAAAGTTTCAAATAATAATGTGTTGGATTATTTAGAAGGCAGAATAGATTTTAGAAAAAATAGAATATATACTATTGATTCAGAAGATGCTAAAGATTTAGATGATGCAGTAATAGTTAAAATAGATGAAAAAGGGAATTATGTATTGTCTGTTCATATAGCAGACGTAAGTCATTATGTTAGAATGAATAGTGCTTTAGATAAAGAAGCAATAAAAAGAGGGACAAGCATATATACGCCAGGTCTAGTTATACCAATGCTTCCTAAAGAACTTTCAAACGGCATATGTAGTTTAAATGCAGGAGAAGATAGACTTACATTGGCTGTTGATATAGTATTTGATAAAAAAGGAAATGTTATTGATAACAAAATATATAAATCTATTATCAACGTAACTAAAAAAATGTCATACGAAAAAGTTGAAAAAGTTTTAAATAGAGAAGATAAAAAAGTTTTATACGAATATATGGACTATATTCAAGATATAGAGATTATGGTAGAACTTGCTAGAATACTAAAAGAAAAAAGAGAACAAGAAGGAAGCATAAATTTCGATCTGCCAGAATCTAAAATTATATTAGATGAAAATGGTGAAGTAATAGATGTCAACCCATATAATGTGGGCTTTTCAAATAATATTATTGAAGAATTTATGCTTATAACAAATAAAGTTATAGCAGAGACTTTCTATCATTTAGAAGCACCTTTTATTTATAGAGTACATGAAGAGCCTGAGATAGAAAAATTAATAGAGTTAAATGAAGTACTTTCAAATATGGGACTAAATATAAAGGGAATAAATAAAATACATCCAAAAGCACTTGCAGACATAATGAAAGAGGTGGAAAAAAGTAAGGATAATAAAAAGGAAGTTATAATATCCTCTTTAATCCTTCGTTCTCTAAAGTTAGCTAAATACAGTGAGCAATGTTTGGGTCACTTTGGTCTTGCATTTAAATATTACTGTCACTTTACATCTCCAATTAGGAGATATCCTGATTTATTTATTCATAGAGTAATATCAGAATATATAAATAGTAATTATATGCCAGAAGAAAAACTTATGTTAAAGTTATATAAACAAGCAAGAGAGTATGCTTATTTAAGTAGTGAAAGAGAAAAAACAGCAACAGAAATAGAACGAGAATTTGATGATATGTATAAATCAAAATATATGAAAAAACATTTAGGTGATGAATATGAAGGAATTATATCAGGGATTACTAAATTTGGTATGTATGTAAAACTTGAAAATACGGTAGAAGGATTAGTTTCTCTTGTAAGTTTAGAAGACGATTATTATATACATGATGAAAAAAATATGAGACTAATAGGAGAAAGAACAAATAAGGTATATGATATAGGGAAAAGAGTTAAAGTTCAAGTAGTTAGAGCAGATGATAAACTACATCAGATAGATTTTATTTTAATAGGTGATTAAATGGAAAATGAAAAAAGTAATGGAAGAAAAGATGACAAAACAATAAAGGTACGTAAATTTATAAAAGAAAATGTATTAAAAAGTACAATAATTTTAGCTATTATAGGGATAATAGCCACAGTATTAATAACCCTGATATTTTCTTTTTCAGATGTAAATTTACTACAGGAAGGACAAACTGTAGACAAGCTTTCTTTTTTATCTACATTAAAAGAAAGAGCTATAATTTTAGCTCTAATACTTGTAGCAGGCTGGGTTCCGTATTTTTATATTTCAGCTATCGCATATTTTGCATATATATTTATGCTTTCAGGAGATTTATTACTTAATATGGAGCTAAATGGAACAATATTTACAATACTTGTAAATGTATTCCCTATATTAATTGATATAGGAACAGTAGCAATAATTGCTGCAATCGGAATTTACATGTGTAGGTTTACAAGTAAAAAATATAAATATGCACAAAGAACATCTTTTTCTTTTCTAGATGTTAAAATTCAATTTTATGAAATGACAAAAAAACAGGAAGAATATGATAAAGCAGTAGAAAAGAAAAAGAAAAAAATAGAAGATATGAAGAAAAATGATGTAAAAATAGATTACTTAAATGTATTTAAAATAGCATCTGTTATAGTAGTACTTAATTTATTAATTTGTAGTATTCAGTATGTTATAAACTAATTTAGTGGGTGAAATAATGAGACAAAGATATGTTAAAAATCAAGATGATATTTTGCAAAGTTCAGAAAAATATATGCAAAATCCTGAAATAAATAAAGGTAAATGGATAGAGAATAAATCGTATAAAGAATTACATATAGAAATTGGAATGGGAAAAGGCACATTTATAGCTACTCTTGCAATGCAAAATAAAGATGTGTTATATGTAGGAATAGAAGTGTGCAAGCCTGTGCTTGCTCTAGCTATTAAAAAAATAGCTAGATTTGAAGAAGATAATAATGTTAAACTAGATAATTTAATACTTCTTGATGTAGATGCAAAGAATCTTTCTGATATATTTGAAAAAGGTGAAGTAGATAAAATATATCTTAACTTTAGTGATCCATGGCCAAAGAAAAAACATGAAAAAAGAAGACTTACATCAGATAGTTTTTTAAATGTTTATAGAAATATATTAAATATAGAAGGTAACATAGAATTTAAAACTGATAATAGAAAATTATTTGAGTATAGTATTGTTAATTTAAATAAAAACAATGTAAATATAGAGTATTTATCTTTAGACCTTCATAAAGAAGATGTGCCAAACATTGTTACTGAATACGAAGATAAATTTTCAAAATTAGGACCTATATATAAAATGATATTTAATTTTAGTTAACACATTTTATAAAAATTATGTTATTAATAATATATACATTAAATCACTTGAAATGGTTATTTTTTTGTTATATACTTGTCTTGGAGGAAAACAAATGAATAAGATAAATAAGTTTAATATAATTATAGGAATATTAGTTATAGTTATATGTATATTTATAGCTATAATGGCTTTTAAGGCGGCAGTATTAAGAAATCAAAATGCTGATAATATAATATATGTAGATAGTGGAGTAGGGTCTTTATTAACTATTCCAAAATCAAATTTAATTAGTCAGTATGTAAACATACAAAAAGATATATCAGGTGAAAATGGAGTATTACATATTGATGTAAAACTTCCTAAAATTAATATAAATACAGATGTAGTAGATGAAATAAATGAAAAAATATACGCCATTTATCAAGAGTTATATAGTTATGCTATGACTATACAAAGAGATGAAAGTATAGATATAAACTATACATATGAATATATTGATAAAGAACATAAGTTAATAATTAATATAGAGGAAAATAAAACTGCAAATGATGGCACTACTAAAACTACAAAGACATTTATGTATGATGCACAGAATAATAAAGAAATAAAAGAAAATAATTAATTTATACCTAAATGTATTTAATTAAGTTATATAAATGCATTTTTATAAGTTTAAAACATATTAAAAGGCACTTGAAATAAGTGCTTTTTTGTTATATACTTTTTAAGTAAATTTTAAAATTAATTTTAGGAGGATATTAAATGAAAGTATCAGAAGAAGAGGTAAAACACATTGCCGGACTTGCTAGATTAAAGTTTACTGATGAAGAGATAACAAAGTATACTAAAGATTTAGCAGGTATAGTAGAATTTGCAGAACAACTAAATGAAATTGATGTTACAGACATAAAGCCAACTGCGCATATATTAAATATACACAATGTATTTAGAAAAGACGAAATAGGAAAATCATATGATAGAGAAAAGCTATTACAAAATGCTCCAACTAAAGCAGCAGGTTGTATTAGTGTACCAAAAGTTGTAGAATAGGAGGAACTTTTTTATGTACGAATTAACACTACATGAAATTAGAGATAAGATAAAAAATAAAGAAGTAAAAATTATAGATGTAGTAAATGATATATATTCTAGAATTGATAAGGTTGAACCTAAAATAGAGGCTTATGTGTCTTTTACAAAAGAAACAGCTATAAAAAGAGCAAATGAACTTCAAGAAAAACTAGATAATGGAGAAGATATAGGACCTCTTGGAGGAGTTCCTATCGCTATAAAAGATAATATTTGTATAGATGGAACCAAAACTACATGTTCATCAAAAATGTTAGAAAACTTTGTGGCTCCATATAATGCTACGGTTATAAATAAATTAGTAGAAGCAGGAGCAATAATTATTGGAAAAACAAATATGGATGAGTTTGCTATGGGGTCATCTACTGCAACCTCATATTTTAAGAATACGAAAAATCCATGGAATTTAGAAAGAGTACCAGGAGGATCTAGTGGTGGAAGTGCTGCTGTAGTTTCCTCAGATATGGCATATGCATCTTTAGGTTCTGATACAGGTGGCTCAATAAGACAACCTGCATCATATTGTTCTGTAGTTGGAATGAAACCAACATATGGAACAGTATCAAGATTTGGACTTATTGCTTTTGCATCTTCATTAGATCAGATAGGTCCATTTACTAAAGATGTAGAAGATATGGCAATAATGCTAAATGCTATAACTGGTAAAGATAAAATGGATACAACATCTGTTGATATAGAATATCCAGATTATACAAAAGCTTTGGATAAAGATATTAAAGGAATGACTATAGGAATCCCAACTAAATTTTTAGGTGAAGGATTAAATCAAGAAGTAAAACAAAGATTTGAAGAAGCAATAGAAGTATACAAAAGTCTTGGAGCTAATATAAAAGAGATAGATTTAGATTATGCTAAGTATGCACTTGCAACATATTATATAATATCAACTGCTGAAGCATCATCAAATTTAGCACGATTTGATGGTATTAAATATGGTCACAGAGCAGAAGATTTTGAAGATTTAATAGATTTATATAAAAAATCAAGGACGGAAGGATTTGGAACAGAGGTAAAAAGAAGAATAATGCTTGGTACATATGTATTAAGTTCTGGATATTACGATGCATATTATAAAAGAGCAGGACAAGTTAGAACACTGATAATAGAAGACTTTAAAAAAGCATTTAAAGATGTAGATGTAATTGCTCTTCCTACAGCTCCTAATGTATCATTTAAGTTTGGAGAAAAAACAGAAAACCCACTTGAAATGTATTTAGAAGATATATTTACAGTACCTGTAAATATTGCAGGTCTACCAGCCTTATCTATTCCATGTGGGTTTGCAGAAACATCAAAAATGCCAGTTGGACTTCAACTTATTGGTAATTTATTTGAAGAAGAAAAAATATTAAGTGTTGCTCACGCATTTGAGAAAAATACGGAGCATCATAATATGAAACCAAATATATAAATGAGAGAAAAGGAGTAATTAATATGAGAGAAGACTATGAAGTAATAATAGGATTAGAAGTTCACGCCGAACTTTCCACAAAAACAAAGATATATTGCTCATGTACAACAGAGTTTGGAGGAGATCCAAATACTCATTGTTGCCCTATATGTACTGGCATGCCAGGTGTATTACCTGTATTAAATGAAAAGGTAGTAGAATATGCAGTTAAAATGGGAATTGCTACAAATTGTGAAATAGCTAAATTTTCTAAACAGGATAGGAAAAACTACTTTTATCCAGATCTTCCAAAAGCTTTTCAAACATCGCAATATGATTTACCATTATGTGAGCATGGATATGTAGAGATAAGTGTAAATGGAAAAAATAAAAAGATAGGAATTACTAGAATACATATAGAAGAAGATGCAGGAAAACTTATTCATGATGCATATACAGGTGATACTTTAGTAGATATGAATAGATGTGCGGTACCTTTAATTGAAATAGTATCAGAACCGGATATACGAAATGCAGACGAAGCAATTGCATATATGCAGGCTTTAAAATCAACACTAGAATATTTAGAAATATGTGATTGTAAGATGCAAGAGGGTTCTTTAAGATGTGATGTTAATCTTTCTGTTAGAAAAAAGGGTGAAACAAAATTCGGAACAAGAACAGAAACTAAAAACCTTAATTCATTTAAAGCAATAGCAAGATCCATTGAATTTGAAACAAATAGGCAGATAAAGGAACTTGAAAATGGTGGAACAATTTACCAAGAAACAAGACGTTGGGATGATGATAAAGGTGTAGGATATGCTATGCGTTCTAAAGAAGATGCTCATGATTATAGGTATTTTCCAGAACCAGATTTAGCTCCTATAATTTTAAGTGAAGAATATGTAGAGAAAATGAAAGCTGAAATTCCAGAAATGCAGTTTGCAAGAAAACAAAGATATATTAACGAATATTCACTTCCAGAATATGATGCAGATCAAATTACTTCATCTAAATATATGGCAGATTTCTTTGAAAAAGCAGAAGCAAAGTGTAAAAATGCTAAAATAGTATCAAACTGGCTTATGGGTGATATATCTAGAAAGATAAATGAAAGTGAAATGAATGACATTAGAGATGTCAAATTTACTGCAGAAGATTTAGGAGAGTTAATTATATTAATTGATAAAGGAACTATATCGTCTGCTATTGCTAAGAAAGTATTTGATGAAATGTTTGAAACTGGCAAAAAGCCAGAAGATATAGTAAAAGAAAAAGGCCTTGTTCAAATAACAGATGAAAATGCAATAAAAGAAATAGTAGTAAAAGTTATAGGAGAAAATCCTCAATCTGTTGCAGATTACAAAGCAGGAAAAGATAAAGCAATTGGATTTATAGTAGGGCAAGTAATGAAAGCATCTAAAGGTAAAGCAAATCCAGGAATAGTTAATAAATTGATAATAGAAGAATTAAATGATAAATAAAAAGTCTTAAATTTTTAAACACTTTGATAAAAGCGGCTAATTTTTGGCCGCTTTTGTTGTATATTCTCTACATATTTTATTTACAAGGCAAGTGTCACATTTTGGTTTTTTTGCATCACAAACTGCTCTTCCATGATTAACTAAAATATGATTTATTTTATTCCAATACTTTTTGGGTAAAATTTTCATTAAATCTTTTTCTATATTAATAGGGTCAGTATTGTTTGTAAGACCTAGTTTTTTTGTTATTCTTGTTACATGAGTATCTACTGCTATACCTTCTGTTATATCAAAACATTCTTGAAGAATTATATTAGCGCTTTTTCTTCCTATGCCAGCAAGAGAAGTAAGTTCTTTCATTGAACTTGGTACATTTCCTTTATATTTTTCTACAATAATATTAGCAGTTTTAATTATATTTTTTGCTTTATTGTTATAAAAGCCACAAGAGTGAATTATACTTTCTAATTCTTTTTGATCAGCTTTTGCTAAATCGTATACAGTTGGATATTTTTCAAATACAATTGGTCTTATACTATTGACTCTTTTATCTGTGCACTGAGCAGCCAGTATAAGCGCCACAGTTAATTCTAAAGCATTGTTATAATCAAGGCCGCATTTTGCGTTTGCATATTCTTTATCTAGTATATCTAATAGTTCTAATGTCTTTTCTTTACTTAATAATTTTAGTTCTTTTTCTTTTCTCATTTAATCACCTTTTTTTCAAAACATCATAATATATATTAAACTAGTACTAGTATATATTAATTTTGTATAATGTCAATAAGGAGGTAAAAATGTTTTTTGGGGCTTTTAGAAAAACAATAGGATTATTTTTAATAGCATTTGGGATAGGTGCATTAATTGCTATATTTTTGCCTCTATGGACGTGGGTTTTAGCATTTGCAGCAGCCGTTATTGCAGTTGGAGTTGCATGGCTATTATGTTAGGGGTGATTAAATGAAAGTAGTAGTTTTAAAACCAGGAAAATTCATGAGATTTGTTTTAAGAACAATTTTTAAAATGTAATATACATATATAGATGTTATCATATGATAGCATCTTTTTTTAAATAATATATAATTATGTCATATTATGATACATAAATTGACATAAATAGTAACGAATGATATAATTATCCAAAATGTATAAGGAGATGAGAGCATGAGTATGTTTTCAAATGTTAGTCGAATAATTTTTGACTTGGATAATACGCTAATTAAACATGATTTTGAAGGAGAACAGGAGTTCATAAGTAGAGCTATAGGACTTGAAGGAAATGCAGATTTTAAAAAACAACTTGAAAACATGTTTCGAACAAATATCAATTATATTGGGTGGAAAGTAGTAACAGAAGAATATTTTGCTGAAATAATTGAACATCTTATTCCCATATTAAAAGAAGTAGATAAAACAGGAATGGATGTTTTAAATGCAATATATGACGCAAACCCAGGTGAACTTATGTGTGGAGCAAAAGATCTATTAGAATATTTGCAAAATTCGGGATATGAAATTGTAGTACTTACTAACTGGTTTTACTCACATCAATTTAATGCTTTAAAAAGGCTTGGTATTTTTGACTATTTTGAGAGGATATACTCTTGGGACACTTATTATGCAAAACCTAATAGACTTGCTATGTTAAGGGCTCTTGGCAGTACTTTACCAGAAAATAATGTAGTAATTGGTGATGATCCATTAGGAGATATTACTGTTGCTAAAAACTGTGGTATTAACACTATAGGGTTTAATATTGATTATAGCAAGCTAGCTAGAAGCAAGAAGATAAAAGTAGCAGATGTAAATGTTTCTAGCCTTTATGAAATTAAATACTATTTATGACACTTTAAAAAGAGTAAATTCGAACATTAGAATTTACTCTTTTTATTATATATATGGTTATAATAACAAACATTAAAATAGACATGGCAATTTAGTATGAAAAAATAGATTGGATAATACTTGAAATATTATTTAATATGTGAGATAATATTTTTGCATAGTAAATATAGATAAGTATGATTAACAAATGAACATAAGAGAAAAGTATGGAGGGGATTATATGATAAATAATAAAAAGGGTGTATCATTAATAGTACTAGTAATAACAATAATAATAATGATAATCTTAGCAGGAGCGATAATATTAACATTAAATAATAGCGGAGTAATAGATAGAGCAGAAGAGGCAAAAGAAGCAAGTGACAGAGCAACACTAAAAGAAGCAGTAAATATATCATATGGAGAATGGGTACTAGCAACAGAAATGGACGGGGAGACAAAAAGTGCAGATGAATATATAAAAGAAAAGTTAAAAGATCAAGGATTTAGTGACGAAGATTTAGGGCTAATATATATATCAGATGCAGGTAAAATATCAATAGTAACAGTGCCAGAAGGATTTACAGTATCAGATATAGAAGGAGAAAATACAATACCAGAAGGCTTAGTAATATATGAAGGAATGGAGAAAGTATCAACAGATGCAGATGCAAAGACAACAAGAAATCAATTTGTATGGGTGCCAGTAGATATATCAGAGTTTGAGAGAACAGCATGGTCAAATAATGCACCAACATCAGGATTATCATCAAGTTATACAGAGCCATATTCATATGATACACTAATTACAGAAACAAATGATTTAACAGGAGAATATGCAGAATATAAGAAGATGAAAGCAAGTGTAGAAAAATATGGAGGCTTTTATATAGGAAGATATGAAGCAGGAAGTGAAACAGAGAGGACAGATGTGGCAAATGGAACAACGAACATGGTAGTAAAACAAGATGCATATGTATATAACTATGTAGGTTGGGGACCAAGCATGACATCAGCAAGTGGGGATATAACATATAGTAGTAAAAATCAGGGAAAAGGAGCAGTAGAACTGTCAAGAAATTTATATAAATCAAGCACTTCAGTAAAATCAACATTAATATATAGTGTGCAGTGGGATGCAGTATTAAGATTTATAGCAGATGATAAGCATAATGTAAATGATAGTACATCATGGGGAAATTATATTAATAATCCAGATAGAACAAGTGTAAGTCCAAATATTCCAGCAAAAACAGGAGCGCATGAAAATTGGAAAGCAAAGAATATATATGATTTAGCAGGAAATGTTTTGGAATGGACAATGGAGGCCGATAGTTCTGATGGCCGTGTTTATCGCGGTGGTTACGATTCGGCCACCGGTTCTCACTACCCGGCATCTTGTCGTTACAGCAATAGTCCTTTTTTATGCTACAGGCACTACGGCTTTCGTTCAGCACTTTATGTAGTGTAGAACTGGTCCTGATATTTGCAATACTAGATAAGATGCATACAAATATATGAAAAAGATAAACATACCGCAGGCGCGGAGATTTAGAAAAACTCGTGATGAAATGAAGTGGTAAAATGAAAGTAGACACAAAAATCTACTTTCATTTTTTTATGTTAAAATTATATTAAGGAGGTGTATTTTATGGGAAGGCCCAAAGGTGGAAAAAAC